>CAXYUI010000315.1:0-2355 GCA_964291975.1 uncultured Formivibrio sp.
AGCAACAGTACCAAGACCTTGAGCGGTTTGGGTATTGCATTTCAGAAAGACGGAACCCTGGCGCTGGATTCAACCAAGCTCAGCAAAGCTGTTGAGAGCGACCTCGATGGTGTGATCGAGTTTTTGGGGGCTTTCGACCAAACTTCCAGTACGGTGGCACCAGAATCGAGCAAAGATGGTTTTGCTTATAAGCTGGAGCAATTGACTAAAGGCTTTCTGGCAGATGATGGCTTGATTGATTCCAAGCTGGATGGTTTAAATAAAACCGTCAAGGATATTGAAAAGCAGTACGAACGTGTTGAATCCAGATTGGTTGTGGTTGAAAAACGCTATCGCGCCCAGTTTACTGCCATGGATACGGCTGTTGCGAATATGCAAAATTTGGGTGGTTACATAACGCAGCTGCTGAACATGAATAACAATTCGTCTTCGTGATGGAAGGTGTGAGATGAATGCTTTGAGTCGGAAGGCCGCAAATGCCTATGGGCGGCAAGATTTGGCAGCGCAAGTTGAGGCAGCCAGTCCATACCGCCTGATCCTGATGCTGTTTGATGGTGCGATCAAGGCATGCAGCTTGGCCAAGGTGCATATGCAAAATGGAGCTATTGCCGAAAAGGGCATGGCGATTTCAAAAGCGATTGCCATTATCGATGAAGGTTTGCGTATTTCTCTGGATAAAGATGCAGGCGGTGCGCTGGCAGAAAATCTGGATGCACTCTACGAGTACATGGGGCAGCGCTTGTTGCTAGCTAATTTGCGTAACGATCAATCGATTCTGGATGAAGTATTGAACTTGCTCACTGGCTTGCGCGATTCTTGGGCGCAGATTGATCCGGCTCGGGCGGATTTGCCTGATGCTGTGGAGCCTGAGCAGCGCGCCGCGCCTTTAAGTTATGGAAAAGTGTGATGTCTTCTTTGCAACCCTTTTTGGCACTGCGGGATCTTGTGTCGCGAATGCTTGATGCGGCACAGGCTGCAGACTGGGAAAAGTTCATCGTGCTGCAAGCCGAACACCAGCAACTTGCAGCTCATTTGCCTGTGATTGATTGGCATGATTTCAATCATGAGGAGCAGCGCATCTTGATTGATTGCCTGCAGGCAACGCGCACCATGCTCAATGAAACAGTGCCTCTGGCTGAAGGGTGGCGCAACGAGCTTGCCGGCATGTTGTCGAGTATTCACAATACCAGCAAGCTCGATAAAGCTTATCGCGCCTGATTGCCGTGCATTCCGCTCCGGCGATGGGCGTCGGGAGACTTGGGATGAATGCAATCACGATTACCTGGCCTCAGTTGCTCTACATCAGCCTTGCGCTGATTCTTTTTTACGTCGCCGAATTATTGCTTTTCCTGCGCAAATCTTCGCGGATGGGCGCAGGTGGCGATCGTCGGCAGTGGGCGGAAGTTCATCAGGAAATAGCCAGTCTTAAGCAAGAGCTGGAAACTTTGAAAATTCGCCTTGCCGCCATGCAGATGCAGCAGTCGCTGGAGTCTCATGCGCCGCACACTGTAAAGAGCGAAGACTCTCCCTATGCCCAGGCGATTCGTCTGGCGCAGTCTGGCGCGGATTCCGATGCGATTTGCGGTGAGTGCGGTTTGTCTCGCGGCGAGGCGGATTTGATCGTTTCGCTGTATCGCACCGGCACCTTGCGGTGATTTTTCCTGTTGACCGAGACCAATCATGATTCCCGGCAATCCCACAGTCAGCCAGTTGCAGAATTTTCTGCGCGCCCAGCAGGGCGTGGTGGAGGCGGTTCGCACTTCGGCCGATCAACTGCTTCTGACGGTGGGCGAGCGCGTGCAAGCCACGGTAACGTCACAGTTACCTAGCGGGCGTTTCGCCGTGCTTATCAAAGATCAGTTGCTCGACATGAATTTGCCGCGCAATACCCAGCCCGGCGAAAAAATGGAGCTGATTGTCGCCAGCAAGGATCCCCGGCTGACTTTTGTGTTGACGCCGCAAGCGGCGGCGCAGCCTGGGGCGCAGCCGAGTGTTGCTTTGAGGCAAGCTGCGCAGCGCTTGGCGGATCTTTTTCTGGGCAAAAACGTGCCATCAAACGCGACGGTTCAGCAATCTACCCCGCTGTTTGAAGGTGAACCGCAGCCTGCGCAACTGGCCGGCCAGCTTGCCAGCCGTTTGAGTGAAAGCGGCTTGTTTTATGAATCGCATCAGGCGCAGTGGGTGCAAGGGCAGCGCGCATTGCATGTTTTGTTGCGCGAGCCGCAAGCGCAGTTACAGCCCTCGCCATCCTCACCATCCTCACCAACACAGCTCTCGCAGTCGCCCGCGCCAACGAACGCCAAAACGTCAGCAGAAACGCCCCCCAATGTACTCACGGCAGGAAAACCGGGTTTG
>CAXYUI010000316.1:0-2353 GCA_964291975.1 uncultured Formivibrio sp.
GGAACACGCGCCCTGATGCAGGATCGCGCTGATTTCGCCTTCGTAATTACCCGCGAGCAGATCGCGGATGAATTCGTGCTTGTCGGCGTAATGGGCGATTTCGCAATCGACCAGATTCTTGAACTTGTCGCCGCGCGTGAGGTTATCAACCGCAATGATGTCAGTCTCGCCGCGCGCATTGAGCGCTTTGACGATGTTCGAGCCAATAAAGCCGGCCGCGCCGGTCACTACGATGGTCATGTCTTTTCCTTTTTGAAGTTTCAGGCCAGCTGCCAGTCGATCGGGGATCGCCCCTGGCTGACCAGATAATCATTGGCGGCCGAAAAATGGCCATTGCCGATAAAACCGCGATACGCCGACAAGGGCGAGGGATGAACCGATTCGAGCACGAGATGGCGGTTGCGGTCTATCTTGGCGGCTTTCTTTTGCGCATGGGCGCCCCAGAGCATGAAAACCAGGCCTTGATGACGCTGCGCAAGCTCATGAATCAGCGCATCGGTCAGCGCTTCCCAGCCTTTCTTGGCATGCGAACCAGCCTTGTCGGCTTCGACCGTCAGCGCGCTATTCAGAAGCAGTACACCCTGCGTAGCCCAATCCTGCAGGCAGCCATGCTGCGGCGGATTCACGCCCAGATCGCGCGCGAGTTCCTTGTAGATATTGGCGAGCGAAGGCGGAATTCGAATGCCCTCAGGCACGGAAAAACTCAGACCGTGCGCTTCACCCGCGCCGTGGTAAGGGTCCTGCCCCAGGATGACCACGCGAACGTCGTCCGGATTCAGGCTTTGCAGCGCGGCAAACCAGTGCGGGCGCGGCGGATAAATGGTTTTACCGGCTTGCAACTCCGCATCCAGAAAATCGGCAAGCTGCGGCCAGCGCCGGTCGGCAAATGCGCTGCCCAGCCAATCATGCCATTGCGCCGGGACTTCGCGGCTTAACCAGTTCATGCTTCGCGCCTGTGTTGAATATCGCGGCGATGGTAACGGAAGACTGTGCGCTCGTACCAGTCTTGCAATTCTTCGCTCGGCCAGATGAGTTGCGCGCGGATCGCAAAATCCGTCCCAAGCGCTTGGCATGACGAGATCTGCGCCGGCAATTGCAATGCGAACGGGAAATGCGCTGAAAGTTGGATCACCAGCGCGCCTTCTTGCCCGGGACTGAGCGGCTGGGAGGCTAGCCAGCCAATTTCTTCCAGCGCCAAACTCACCTCCAGAGTCTGAACCGGAGTCTGACCCAGGCTGCGCGCCAGCCAGAGCAAAGCCAAATCGAGTTTGGCATTCAACTCCGGCGCCATATCACTGACGGTCGGGGCTTCTTCGCGTTCGAATTGAGCCAGCACCGCCAGATAGCGACTACTCTCCAGCGGGTTCTGCGTGTAATGATCCTGCCAAAAAGCCGGCAAGCGAGTGCAAAAACCAAGCCCGTCAAGCTGAAGAAATGCCACGTTTAGACTCCTGAAATTTGATCGAAAGCACAGAAAAGGAACCGTCATCGGTTCAGGCTGCGACTTCCAATCAAGGAGGAAAAAATGCTTCGCAAAATACTCGTAGTCTCGTTACTGGCCGGCTCGGCGCTGACACAGGCCGCATCACATGGCCACTGGTCTTACTCTGGACACACCGGCCCGGAACATTGGGGCGATCTTGACCCAGCCTTTGCCGCCTGCGGTAAGGGACAACAACAATCGCCTGTCGATATCAGCACGGTCTACAGCCAGCCGCTCGACAAGCTCAACTTCAACTACCAGTCATCCCGCATCGCCATCGTCAACAATGGCCATTCGATCCAGCACGATTACGATCCGGGCAGCTTTCTCGAAATCGCCAACCAGCGTTACCAACTGATGCAATTGCACTTCCATACCCCGAGTGAAGAAAGCATCAACGGTCGCCGCGCACCGATGGACATCCATCTGGTTCACCGCAACGACACTGGAGAAATCGCCGTGGTTGCCGTGCAGATCGAACAAGGCCAATCCGCCCACAAGCTGATCGGCGAGATCTGGTCAAAAATGCCGACCGAGCAAAATGTCATCAGCACCTTCACCACGCGCCAATACAATGCCAGCGCGCTCTTGCCGCAGTCGAAACAGTACTGGACCTTTATGGGCTCATTGACCACGCCGCCGTGCACGGAAGGCGTGCGCTGGATTGTACTCAAAGAGCCAATCCGCTTCTCTGCCAAGCAGATCGCCCAATTCAAAAAGCGTTTCAAGATGAACGCCCGCCCGGTGCAAGCGCTTAACCAGCGTGCGGTGCTCGACGCGCAGTGAACTAACTGACCTGCCGCACGCGCTCGAACAAACAGATCGCGGCGGGAGGGGCCACCTTCAACCACTCGATGCCGGGGGCCATCG
>CAXYUI010000317.1:0-2349 GCA_964291975.1 uncultured Formivibrio sp.
GACCTCGGCTTTGCCGAGGGCTTGAAAATGCATGCAATCGACTTTGTCAGCAGCCCGGTTTTTCCATTCAGGTGAAACATGAAAATCGGCTATGGCATGCTGGCGCTGCTCTTGGTCAGCAGCGTGGCGCAAGCGCAAATTTGCCGCAAGGGCGTGGCGGAGCATCTTTTTCAGCAGCGCGGCGCGCAGATCGTCATCGACCAGCGCACGGGCTTGCAATGGCAGCGCTGCCCGATCGGGCAAAGTGGGACTCAGTGCGAGAAAGGCGAAGCGCAGCGTTTGAACGCCCATCAGGCGCACGATCAGGTGTTTGTGATCAATCGGCACGGTCTGGCCGGATTCAAGGATTGGCGTTTGCCGACGCGAGAAGAATTGCAGACCTTGCTTAGCCCGCGTTGCGTGGATCCGGCGATCGATTTGCGCGCTTTTCCGCATACGCCGCCGCTGTGGTTCTGGAGCGCCAGCGGCGAGGGCGATCAATACGCCGCTTGGTATGTGGATTTCAAAACCGGCTTTGTGGATCAAGACGATCGCAATCTGCCCAATGCCGTGCGTCTGGTGCGCGGCAAACTCAAGCCGGCCGCTCGCCGGACGCGCGGTGATGCACGATAATGCAGTTCCCTGTTCTAGCCGGATTCTTCCATGTTGCTTCCTTCTCTTTCCCTGATTGCCGGGCTGGCTTTGCTGGTCTGGAGCGCCGACCGTTTTGTTGATGGCGCGGCCGCGACGGCGCGGCATTTCGGTATGCCGGCGTTGTTGATCGGCATGGTGATCGTCGGCTTTGGCACTTCCGCTCCGGAAATGGTCGTTTCCGCGCTGGCTGCATCGCAAGGCAACCCGGGGATTGCGCTGGGCAATGCCTATGGCTCCAACATCACCAATATCGCGCTGATTCTGGGGTTGACCGCGCTTTTGAGTCCGATTGCCGTGCATTCGCAGGTTTTGAAAAAAGAGCTGCCCATCCTGATCGGCGTGACCGTGCTGGCCGGCTGGCAAATTTATGACAATGAACTGAGCCGGCTCGACGCGGTGATCTTGCTGGTGGTGTTCTTTGCTTTGATGGCTTGGACGATCCGCGAAAGCCTGCGCAACAAAGATGATGCGCTGAGCGTTGAAACCGCAAAAGAAGCGGCCGAACTGCCGCAAATGCCGCTTAAAACGGCGTTGATCTGGCTGGTGCTCGGACTGGCGCTGCTGATTCTGAGTTCGCGCATGCTGGTGTGGGGCGCTGTGGAAATCGCCCATGCGTTTGGGGTCAGCGATCTGATTATCGGTTTGACCATCGTCGCGGTCGGCACGTCCTTGCCCGAGCTGGCGTCGTCCTTGATCGCGGTGCGCAAAGGCGAGCACGATATCGCGCTGGGCAATGTGATCGGCTCCAACCTCTTTAATACCCTGGCGGTGGTCGGCATCGCTGGCGTGATTCACCCGCTGGGTGGCTTGCCGCCGGAAATTTTCTGGCGCGACATCATGGTCATGGCGGCGGTGACGCTGGCGCTGTTCGCCCTGTGTTTTGGCCTGACCGGCAAGGCTGGGCGCATCAATCGTTTGGGGGGCGGTGGCTTGCTGCTGGTGTTTGTCGCTTACACCGCGTACTTGATTTCTACGGTGTTTGCTTCAGCATGACGGCCAAGCCGGCAGTTCTGCCGGCTTGCGAGTACCATGCGGATTTTGCACTTGCTTGATCCGCATGCGCCCCTCTGATTCTTTCCGTTTCGTCGATATTCCGCGCGCCATCTGGTTCTTTGTGGCCGAAGATCGCTGGCGCTATCTCGCCTTCACCATCCTGCTGTTTTTTACCCTCTTTTACACGCTGGTGCCGCCGCTTCTGATTGGGCAAGTCGTTGATTACCTGATCCATTTCAAGAAGGGCGACGCGCTCGATCCGGTGTACGGGTATGTCGGCGTGCTCACGGTATCGAGCGCCGTGGTCGCCGTGCTGCGCATCTCATGCAAGCGCATGCTGGGACGCATCAGCATCAACGCGCGCTACCGCGCTCGCGTCCAGGGCTTCGAGCGCCTGCTCGATTTTTCGCTCGCCTGGCATCAGCAGGAAAACACCGGCAACAAGGCGCAGCGCATCATCACTGGCGCCGATTCGATCCGCGAGTGGGTGCGCGACATCGGCAACAAGATTTTCCCGACTGCCGCCAACTTTATTGGTGCCATGATCGCCTGCGTGTGGATCAATCCGTGGTTTGCGCTCTTTTTCATCTATTACCTCGGTGGCTTAATCGCGGCTGAGCGCTATTTCGATACGCGCATCGCGCGCCTTTCCGACCAGATCAACAAATCGATTGAAAACGCCAGCGGCTCGCTGGTCGAGAGCGCGTCAAACATCCTCGCCGT
>CAXYUI010000318.1:0-2333 GCA_964291975.1 uncultured Formivibrio sp.
TCCGAGCAGCGCCTTGAAGG
Source organism: uncultured Formivibrio sp. (assembly GCA_964291975.1). GTDB lineage: Bacteria > Pseudomonadota > Gammaproteobacteria > Burkholderiales > Chitinibacteraceae > CAXYUI01. Next base: position 21 of record CAXYUI010000318.1, read on the forward strand.
CGTCCAGCGCCGGCACGGGCAGGGATTCGTCCACCGGCTTGCGCGACGGGATGTAGCCGCCCAGTTCAGCGCGGCGCGCTTGCATGTACTTGATTTCAGGCGAGACGGCAGCCGGCTGGTAGAACTTGCAAGCCTTGGCTTCTTCATCGGATAGCGGAATCTGGAAGCGATCACGCAGGTGAATCATGTCCTCGTCAGACAGTTTCTTGGTCTGGTGCGCGACGTTCTGCGATTCGCCAGCATTGCCCATGCCAAAGCCCTTCACGGTCTTGGCGAGGATCAGGGTCGGCTGGCCCTTGTGCCCAGCGGCTGCCTTGTAAGCGGCGTACACCTTGAAGAGATCGTTGCCGCCACGGGTCAGATGCCAGATGTCGGCGTCGGACATGTCGGAAACCATTTCGAGCAGTTCCGGATATTTGCCGAAGAAATGCTCGCGCACATAAGCGCCATTCTTCGATTTGTAGGTTTGGTATTCGCCGTCGACGACTTCCATCATGCGTTTTTGCAAGATGCCTTTGCTGTCTTTTTCAAGCAGCTTGTCCCAACCCGAACCCCACAAGACCTTGATGACGTTCCAACCCGCGCCGCGGAAGTTGCCTTCCAGCTCTTGCACGATCTTGGCGTTGCCGCGCACTGGGCCATCCAGACGTTGCAGGTTGCAGTTGATGACGAAAATCAGGTTGTCGAGATGTTCACGACCGGCGAGCGAGATCGCGCCCAAGGATTCCGGTTCGTCCATTTCACCGTCGCCGCAGAAGCACCAAACCTTGCGGTCGCCCTTTTGCTCGAAACCACGGTCGTCGAGGTACTTCATGAAACGCGCTTGGTAAATCGCCATCAAAGGGCCCAGACCCATGGATACGGTCGGGAACTGCCAGAAGTCCGGCATCAGCCACGGGTGCGGGTAGGAAGACAGGCCCTGACCGTCGACTTCGCGGCGGAACTGGTTCAGTTGTTCTTCAGTGATGCGGCCTTCAAGGAAGGCGCGCGAGTACATGCCCGGCGCGCAGTGGCCTTGGAAATAAACCAGATCGCCGCCGTGTTTTTCGGAAGCGGCATGCCAGAAGTGGTTCCAGCCCACGTCGTACAGCGTGGCGGCTGATGCAAACGAGGTGATGTGACCGCCCGGCTCGCCGCCCATGCGGTTGGCCTTCACGACCATGGCTGCGGCGTTCCAGCGGGTGTAAGCCAGAACGCGCTCTTCCAGCTCGGCATTGCCCGGATGCTTGGCTTGCAGTGCGGCCGGAATGGTATTGATGTAGGCGGTGGTCGCGCGGTAGGGCAGGTTAATCCCTTGGGCGCGAGCCTGTTCTTGTACTTGTTCGATCAGGAAATGGGCGCGTTCTGCGCCTTCCCGTTCGACAACGCTCGATACGGCATCGAGCCATTCCCGGGTTTCCAGGGGGTCTTGATCGCGAAGCTGCTCGTTCATGTTTTTATGTACCTCTTGGTGGTTTAAACCTGCCTGGGGGATGACCGGAAAATGCGTATGGTTCTCGACATGTTCTGGTCATCCGTTCCCGGACAACTGTGCCTGTTCATCTATATGCGGTCTTTGCAATAGTTGATCAAGCCATTGGTGGACGCGTCGTGGCTGGTAATCTGACCACTTGCCGTCAGATCATTTTCAATAGCCTTGGCTAATTGTTTACCCAGTTCCACCCCCCACTGATCGTAAGGGTTGACGTTCCAGATCGTGCCTTGCACGAAAATCTTGTGTTCATACAGCGCAATCAGCGCGCCCAGCGTGCGCGGCGTCAGCGCATCCATCAGGATGGTGTTGGTCGGCCGGTTGCCTGCGAAAATCTTGTGAGGCACCAGCGCTTCCAGCGCTTCGCCCTTGAGTCCTTGCGCTTTGAGCTCAGCGCGCACTTCGGCTTCAGTCTTGCCGCGCATCAGCGCCTCGGTCTGCGCCAGACAGTTGGCGAGCAGGATGCGGCTGTGGTGCGCGGGGACGTTCGGATGCTGAACCGAGACGATGAAATCGGCCGGAATCAGGCTCGTGCCCTGGTGCATGAGCTGGTAATAGGCGTGCTGACCATTGATGCCCGAATCGCCCCAGACCACCGGCGCGGTGGCGTAATCGACAAATTGGCCATCGAGATCGACCGTCTTGCCGTTCGATTCCATGTCGAGCTGCTGCAAATAGGCCGGAAAGCGCGCGAGGCTTTCGTTGTACGGCGAAATCAGCTGGGTGTCGGCGCCAAAGAAATTGATATACCAGACCCCGAGCAGAGCCAGAATGACTGGCATGTTCTCTTGCAGCGGCGCGCTGCGGAAGTGTTCGTCCATGTCGTGCGCGCCGGCGAGCAG
>CAXYUI010000319.1:0-2332 GCA_964291975.1 uncultured Formivibrio sp.
GCGCCCATTTTGTGCGGATTCTTGCGCGCGTAATTCTTGACCGACAAGGGCGCGCGGCGGTCGGAATTGCCTTCGCGCAGCACCGGGTTCACAGCCGAACCCTTGACCTTGTCGTAACGGGCTTTGGCGGTTTTTTCTTCGTCGTTAGCCGGGTTTTCCGGGTAATCCGGCAGCTTGTAGCCTTGGGATTGCAGTTCCTTGATCGCCGCTTTCAGCTGCGGGATCGAGGCGCTGATATTGGGCAATTTGATAATGTTGGCTTCTGGCGTTTTGGCCAGTTCGCCCAGTTCAGCCAGATGGTCGCCAATGCGCTGGGCGTCGGTCAGGTATTCCGGGAACGTTGCGATGATGCGGCCAGCCAGGGAAATATCGCGCGTTTCAATCGCGATGCCCGAAGAACGGGTAAAGGCCTGCACAATGGGCAACAGCGATGCGGTGGCCAGGGCAGGGGCTTCGTCGGTCTGGGTGTAAATGATTTTGGCGGTAGTCACTTTGAACAATTCTCCGTGTTAGGGGGCGGTTCTGCGGGCGATGTCGGGCGCAGAACCGAGTGGTGCTCGCGATTATATCCCGTCAGACCCTTTCGCGCGTTTTCTGCTACCCAAGCGAGTCGCTGGCAGAGTACGCTTGCGCCCGCAAAAACCCATCGCTCAATCAAACAGGGAGAGAAATAATGAGCGCAAAACTCAAAGTTGTGGCCATTTCTGGCAGTTTGCAAACCCCTTCGCGCACCACCGCGCTGATTCGCGCCATCGTCGCTGAATTGGGGCAATCGCGCCAGATTGAGATCAAATTGATCGAGATGACGCAAATCGGTCGGCAGATTGGCACGGCTTTCACCCGCAGCGAATTGCCCGTCGCGATTCAAGATGATCTGGCCGCAGTGGAAGCCGCGGATTTGCTGATTGCTGCAAGCCCGGTTTATCGCGCGAGTTATACCGGCCTTTTTAAGCATTTCGTCGACTTCATCGGCTGGGACAAGCTTTACAACAAGCCGGTGTTGGTAGCGGCCAGCGGTGGCAGCGATCGCCATGCCCTGGTGCTGGAACATCAGTTGCGCCCCTTGTTTGCCACCATGCAAGCGCATGTGTTGCCGGTGGGGGTGTATGCCAGTGAAGCGGACTTTAGCGATTACGCAGTCAGCAGCGCTGCGCTGGGCGAGCGGATCAAACTGGCGGTGAACCGCGCCTTACCATTTTTGAATGCAACGAATTGATACGGTGTGTTGGTGTTTTTTTGACGAGGAGGGGAACTCACTCTAGCCTTACAAGTCTACCGATGCTGGTATTGGTTTTGTAAGTCGTTCCCCTTTCTCTTCTAAAAGGAAAGCACCATGAATCTGCGCAAGACTCTTCTGGCTTTTTCTCTCGCCTTGGCCAGTATGGCTCAGGCGGCCGATCCGGTATCGGTGAGCTTCAAGGTCAGTGAACCATTTTCGGCCAGCGCTATGGCCTTGCCGGGCCATGCTGGACTGCCTATGTCCGTGGTCACGGGCGGCAAGGTGATGGCGATGGATGGCCAGGTCATTTTGGCCAATGGTCGTGTTGCAATTGGCGCGGTTTCTGAAGATGGCAAGGTGGCTGATTCGACCAGCAGCACGCGTCCCGATGGCGTGCTTGATCTGAGCAAGCCTTACACCATTACGGTGAAAGTGAGCGAGGCCAAGAGCCTCAATCCGGGCAAGGACAACTTCTTTATCTATGTGAACAACAGCACCAGCCGTCAGGGCGATTCGCCGCTGGGCAAGGATTCCTTGCTGGTCAAGGTTTCTACTGGCGAGCTGAAGGTCGGCGATAATGTATTCCCGGGCAAAGTGGGCGATGCCAAGTCGTTCTTGCAATTACGCGCCGAATCGGGCGCGCAGGTGAACATTGAATCGGTGACCATCGCCGCTCAGTAAGTGCAAATCGATGCCTGAAATCCGCCCCGTACGACCACGGGGCGTTTTTTTATCCAGCCAACCGGGCCGCCAGCCCGCTCGCGCGCCGGGTTTTCTGTTTGATCGCCGCTTCCAGCACGCTGTTTCGCGGCGTGAAGAGCGAAAACCTTTCGCGTGCGCGCGTGATGCCGGTGTAAACGAGCTCGCGCGTGATGACCTGGCTGGCTTCTTCGGGCAAGACCAGCACCGTGTGCGCGAATTCCGAACCTTGCGATTTGTGCACCGTCATTGCATAAGCCGTCTCGGAGTCCGCCAGCCGGCTGGCGAGCACCGAGCGCAACTCACTGCCATCAAGGAAATACGCGCGCAAGCTGCCGTCTTCGGCGGGTAGTACCAGCCCAATATCGCCGTTGAAAACGCCCAGATTGCCATCGTTGCGCGTCACCATCACGG
>CAXYUI010000320.1:0-2327 GCA_964291975.1 uncultured Formivibrio sp.
GGCGGTAACGCCCCAAAAGAGATTGGGCTTACCGAGCTGCTTGAAATCTTCAGCCGATTTCCAGTCCGGCTGGCAAATCATGCCAACGCGAAAGCCTTGCGATTCGAGCATGCGGCCGATCACGGCCATCCCGAAACTTGGATGATCGACATAGGCATCGCCGGAAATCAAAATCACATCGCAGCTATCCCAACCCAATTGATCCATCTCGGCGCGAGTCATGGGCAAAAATGGCGCGGTACCGAAGCGCGCGGCCCAGTATTTGCGGTAGCTGAAGATGTTTTTGGCGGGAAGCATGGCAGGACTCGAAAACAACAAGGCGCGGATTATAGCGCAAGTCCAAACCCTTGTTTCCAAAATAAAAACCCTGCTCAATGCAGGGTTCTAGGACTCAGATTCAGTGTTCGTGATGCCGAAAAGCCCAGAGTCGACTACCGCTGAAATTCCAGAAGAAACACAGGCCGGTCGTCAGGATTTGCGAGAGCAGGTAATGCCAGTGCCAGTGGTGAACAAACAGGGTCATCAGCGCCAGATTCAGGCAAAAGCCGACACCGACAATCGTGTAATACTTGGCCGCTGCCTCGACATGCGATTTCTTGCTGCCAAAGGTGAAGAAATAATTGAGCGTGTAATTGATCACCGAGCCCAGCGCAAAACCGACCCCGGAAGCAATCGCCGCCGGCAAGGCCAGATAATTCACGCCCGACCACAGCATCAAATACTGAATCGCCGTACCGCAAGCTCCTACGGCAGCAAAGCGGACAAGATGGCGGGACAGCGACATGTTCAAATCCAGAAAAGAAGTAAGCTGCGATTATAAAGGCTGGCAAGGCTTCGCTTGCAGCGCCATAGTCAAAACAATTTGCGACACTCGCCATCACCGGAGCAAGCGCCATGCGCTTTTTTTACCTACTGCTTTTACTACTTGGCACGACCCCGGCCTGGGCCACCGACATGGTGATGCTGACGCCCCCTGAAGGCCCCAACGATGTGCGCCGCGCCTATTCCACCGGCCTGCTGCGACTTGCGCTTGATAAGACCCGCGCCGAGTATGGCGATTACCGCATCGAATACACGCCAGAGATCATGAATTCCGCGCGCGCCCGCGTTGAAGTCGAGCGCAACCGCTACCCGAATTTGCTCATCCTGATGTCGTTCCAGAACGAATACATCGAAGGTCAGCTCGACTATGTGCGTTTCCCCATCGATCTGGGGCTGACCGGCTATCGCATCTGTTTCGTTTCACCACAAGCGAAACGCGCGCTGGCCGCAGTGAAAACGCTCGATGAATTGCGCGCTTTCAGCATTGGTCAAGCAGTCGGCTGGCCAGATATCGACATCCTGCGCTTGAACGGCTTCAAGGTCGTGCAGGTTCCGCGCTATGAAAGCCTTTTCCCCATGGTGGCGGCGAATCGCTTCGACTTGTTCTGTCGGGGCATCAACGAACTGGAAATCGAACTGAAAAGTCACGGCGATCTCAAAGGGCTGGACTACGACCGTCATATCGCGCTCGCCTACCCCCTGCTGCGCTTTTATTTCAGCCACAAGAGCAACAAGCGCTTATTGGAGCGCGTGGGCAAGGGCTTACAGATCGCCCACCGCGATGGTTCACTCAAAGCTTACTGGCTGCAGCACAATGCGGCAGCGCTGCGCTTTGCCCAGCTGGAAAAACGCAAAATTTTCCAACTGGTCGCTCCCAATATCGAGCGGGTCGATTTTGACTATCGCCAGTATTTCTTCGACCCGCTCAAAGGGCGGTAATCAAGCTGCCAGCTTGGCCGCCATTTCGCGGCCAATCTTGCGCCCTTCCCGCACCGCATAGTTGGTGCCGCGATCTTCCGGATAAATCTGCGCCATCGAAGCCAGATACAGCCCTGCCTTCGGCCCTTCTTGCGATGGAATCAGGCTGCTGTAGTGCTTTTCAACGACCGGCTGCGAATGGCGCGCGCGCCAGACATGGCACTTTGCAATCCACTCGCGCTTGAGTTCCGGGAACATGCGCTGCAAGTAAGGCAGCGCATAGTCGAGCAATTCGTCGTCCTGCATCAGATACAGCGCATCGGTATGCGGCAGGTATTTGGAAAGGTAAACAATGTGGCGGCCGCCGTAGGTCTCGGCCTTGGCGAAATTGGTGTGCTCGATCACGGCGACAAAGGGGAAGCTCGGATCGTTGACATTGAGCCAGTAAGTGCCGGACAGCGGGCGCGTCATTTCCAGCACCAGACACACGTTCGAGAGGTACTCGATGCGGTTGAGCTTGGCCACATACGCCGGTTCCGCCCAGTCCTTGACCATGTCGGCGATCAGCGGCAAAGCGGTGGTGGCGA
>CAXYUI010000321.1:0-2324 GCA_964291975.1 uncultured Formivibrio sp.
ACGGTCTGGCCGCTGTACTTGCCGAAGATGACCTTGTCGCCAACCTTCAGTTGCAGGGCGCGCACGGAGCCATCGTCGAGCAGCTTGCCAGTGCCTACCGAGATCACTTCGCCCATGTCCGGCTTTTCAGCAGCGGCGCCCGGCAGAACGATGCCAGAGGCGGTCTTTTCTTCGGCTTCAACACGCTTGACGACAACGCGGTCGTGCAAAGGACGGATTTTCATGGTTCTTTTGCTCCTGTGAAAAATGCTGTGCCAGTGAAAACAGCGAATAATCAATCACTTGAAAAAAGCTGTTAGCACTCTTAGCTAACGAGTGCCAATGATAGGGGCGCAGACCAGCCTTTTCAAGGGGGCGCCCACGACCCAAGACAGACAAAGATGCATTTCTTTCTAAAAAAGCGCGCGTCAGACTCTATTCAAATTCATCAGCGAAGACTAATCTTCCGGCTCAACCTTACACGCGGTTCGGACCATGAAAAACAACCAGCCCGTCACCCAACGCGAAATTACCCTGCCAGCCAATACCTACATCGTTTCGCAGACTGATTTGAAAGGCCTCATTACCGACGTCAACGAGGCTTTCATCGAGACCAGCGGGTTCAGCCGCGAAGAGCTGATCGGCAAGAACCACAATATCGTTCGCCATCCGGACATGCCGCCAGCGGCCTTTGCCGATCTGTGGGCCAGCGTGAAAGCCGGTCTGCCCTGGCGCGGCCTCGTCAAGAACCGCTGCAAGAATGGCGATCACTATTGGGTGGATGCGCAGATCGTGCCGATCCAGAAAAACGGCATGACCACGGGCTATATGTCGGTGCGCCGCATTCCCAGCCGGCAACAAGTGAGCGAGGCCGAAGCGCTGTATGCCACCTTGCGCGGACAGAATGCCAAGACCGAAAAAAAGCCGCCTCTGGCTTTAAGCACGCAGTTCTATCTGCTGCTGGTGGCCATTGCCTTGCCCTTGCTCGCCAACTTGATCGTGATGCAGCTCGATATGCCGGAATGGCTGGACATGCTGACCGGCGTACTGGCTTTTCTGCCGCTGATTCCGCTGGCGATTTTGCTGCGCGTGCGCATCTTTGCGCCGCTGGAACAGGTGCAAACGATGATAGGCGGAATGGCTGAAGGCAATCTGGCCGAGCGCTATCCCATCCAGCGCAATGATGAAATCGGCCGTCTGGCCAATGCCTTGGCCACCATGCAGACGCGCTGGCTGGTCAGCTTGGACAATCTGCAAGTGGCGATCCGCGAAACTTACGGCGTGATTCAAACGGTCGAGCGCAAAGCCAGCGCGATCGACGGGCAGATCAACCAGCAACACGACCGGATCGCCTCGACCGCCGCTGCGACCGAAGAGCTGTACCAGTCGATTGCCGAGGTCGCCAGCAGCGCCGCGGAAACCGCCTCCGCCGCCGGCAGCTCGCAAACCCGCGTGGCGCAAAGCCAGCAATCCATGGAAAACGGCGTGCGCGCAGCTCATCAGGTGGTCGACTCGGTGCAGCATTCCAATCAGGTTATTGGTGAACTGAATCAGGCGGTTGGCAAAATCGGCGCGATTGCGCAGGTCATCAAGGAAATCGCCGATCAGACCAATCTCTTGGCGCTCAATGCGGCGATTGAAGCGGCGCGCGCCGGGGAAGTCGGGCGCGGATTTGCGGTGGTCGCCGACGAAGTGCGCAAGCTGGCCGAACGTACCGGCGGCAGCACTGGCGAAATCACCCGCACCATCGCCAGCATCCAGCAACTGGCTGCCGATGTCGGCGCGTCAATGGGTCGCGCGGCCGAGGAGGTCAGCGCCAGCACGGGGCAAATCCGCGGTAGCGTAACTGCGCTGGCCGAAGTCGCCGCCGCCAGCCTGCAAACGGGCGGCATGGCCAAGCACATCGCCACCGCCGCCGAACAACAGAAAGAAGCGGGGGAAGAAATCGCCGTGAATATGGAACAGGTTTCGCAACTGTCCGAACAGAGCCAGCAAGAGCTGGGCGAGCTGGCCAGTTCGATGCGCGGGCTGGAACAAGCTGCGGCGCACATCAAAGATGCAGTGAGCCATTTCCGGGTTTTTTGATGGGCAAAGGTGATGAAAAAAGCGGCGAATACGCCGCTTTTTTCATGCCGCTCGCGCGAAGATGAAGAACTCGCGGTTGCCGTCACCGCCCTTGATCGGGCTTTCAAAATAATCGAGCACGGTAAAGTGGGCATTCAGTGCCGCCAACAGAATCCGCGCCTGCACTTCCGGGTAGAGATCCTCGTTTTTAACGAGGCCGCCGCGCCCCAGATTTTGCGGGCCGACTTCGAACTGCGGTTTCACCAAAAACAGCAGATGCC
>CAXYUI010000322.1:0-2311 GCA_964291975.1 uncultured Formivibrio sp.
GCGCGCGCCTGGTTTGCCGCGCGAACCTGAGTTTTGAATAGATGGCGGTTTACTCCCGCCGACAAAAGAGAGAAATGGATCATGGCTGAAGCGAACAAGTATCCCGTCAATCTGCTCGACACCCCGTTCCCGATGCGTGGCGATTTGGCCAAGCGGGAACCGGGTTTTCTGAAGAAGTGGCAGGATGAGCAGCTCTACCAAAAGTTGCGTGCCCGCGCCAAGGCCGAAGGCCGTCCGACCTTCTTGCTGCACGACGGCCCGCCCTATGCCAACGGCAAGATCCATATCGGCCATGCGGTCAACAAGATCCTCAAAGACATCATTCTCAAGTCCAAATCGCTGTCGGGCTTCGATGCGCCTTATGTGCCGGGCTGGGATTGTCACGGCCTGCCGATCGAGCACCAGATCGAAAAGATCGTTAAAAGCGACAAGCAAGCCGTCGCGGACAATCCGACCATTCACGCTCGCGTGGTCGAATACCGCAAGGCCAACGGTCTGGACGAAAAAGCCACGCACTTGCCTGCTTCGTTCACCCGCGAACTGTGCCGCGAATACGCTGCTTTCCAGGTCGCGCGCCAGAAAGAAGACTTCATCCGTCTGGGCGTACTGGGGGACTGGGACAATCCTTACCTGACCATGGATTTCAAGACCGAAGCGGATATTGTTCGGACTTTGGGCAAGGTGCACGCCAACGGCTACCTCGTGCGCGGCCAAAAGCCGGTGCACTGGTGCGTGGACTGCGGCTCGGCACTCGCTGAAGCCGAAGTCGAATACGAAGACAAGAACTCGCCGGCGATCGACGTGGCTTTCCGCGTGCTCGATACTGCTCTGCTGGCCAAGGCTTTCGGCGGCGTCGCCATCGGCGATCAGGCCGCCTACGCGGTGATCTGGACCACGACGCCGTGGACGCTGCCGGCCAACCAGGCCGTGTGTATCCACCCGGATCTGACTTACGATCTGATCGCGACCGAAAAGGGTCTGCTGATTCTGGCTCGCGATTTGGCGGAAGACGCACTCAAGCGCTACGGCATCGACGCCAATGAAGTCATCGCGCAAACCAAGGGCGCGCATCTGGAACACCTGCTGCTGCAGCATCCGTTCTACACGCGCCATGTGCCGCTGATTCTGGGCGAACACGTCACCACCGATGCCGGTACCGGCCTCGTGCATACCGCACCGGCGCACGGCCTGGATGACTACCACGTGGGCATGCGTTACAAGCTGCCGACCGACAATCCGGTGGGCAACGACGGTCGCTACATCTCCAACGTTGAGCTCTTTGCCGGCAAGACCGTCTGGGAAGGCAACAAGCTGGTGCTCGAAGTGCTGGAAGAGCGCGGCGCGCTGCTGGCCAATATCCGGCTCAATCACAGCTATCCGCACTGCTGGCGCCACAAGACGCCGATCATTTTCCGCGCCACCAGCCAGTGGTTTATCGGCATGGATCACAAGGCCAAAGACGGTCAGAGTCTGCGCACGCATGCCAACAAGGCGGTCGACGATACGCAGTTCTTCCCGGACTGGGGTCGTGCGCGTCTGGAAGCCATGATCGGCAACCGCCCGGACTGGTGCGTTTCGCGTCAGCGCAACTGGGGCGTGCCGATGGCGCTCTTTGTGCACAAGGAAACCGGCGAGCTGCACCCGAACTCGCAAGAACTCATCGAGCAAGTCGCGCAGCGCATCGAAAAAGAAGGCATTGAAGCCTGGTTCAAGCTCGACGCTGCTGAAATTCTTGGCGCTGACGCGGCTCACTATGAAAAACTGAAAGACACGCTGGATGTCTGGTTTGATTCGGGCGCGACGCACTTCGCTGTGCTCAAAGCGCGCGAAATGGGCTGGCCGGCGGATCTGTACCTCGAAGGCTCCGACCAGCATCGCGGCTGGTTCCAGTCCTCCTTGCTCACCGGCTGTGCGACTGAAGGCCGCGCGCCGTTCAAGCAACTCCTGACCCACGGCTTTGTGGTGGACGGTAACGGCCACAAGATGTCCAAATCCAAGGGCAATGTCGTGGTGCCGCAGGAAGTCATCGGTGAAATGGGCGCCGACATGCTGCGCCTGTGGACGGCTTCGACCGATTACTCGGGCGAGCTGTGCGTCTCGAAAGAAATTTTGAAGCGCACTACCGATTCTTATCGCCGCATCCGCAACACCCTGCGCTTCCTGCTCGCCAACCTGTCCGACTTCAAGGCAGACCAAGTCTTGCCGGCGGAAGAACTCTTGACACTCGACCGCTATGCCTTGGTGCAAGCTGCCGCGTTCCAGCAAAAAGTCACCGCGCTGTATGAGAGCTACGATTTCCACCTTGCTGTGC
>CAXYUI010000323.1:0-2307 GCA_964291975.1 uncultured Formivibrio sp.
TGACCTAGCCGATGGCCGCTTCACGCCCCTGACGGCCACCGAGGGCAATCTGATACCACTCGCTGCCATTTTTATCGACCCCCAGAATGCCGATGTGGCCGACATGGTGGTGGCCGCAGGAGTTCATGCAGCCGGAAATATTGAGATCGATGTCGCCCAGATCAAAGAGGTAATCCAGATCGTCAAACTTCTTCTGGATGCCTTCGGCAATCGGGATCGACTTGGCATTGGCCAGCGAGCAGAAGTCGCCACCCGGGCAGCAGATGATGTCAGTGATCAGACCGATGTTCGGCGTCGCAAAACCCAGCTTCTTCACCGCTTCCCACAGGGCTGGCAGGTCGGACTGCTTCACATCCGCCAGAATCAGGTTCTGTTCGTGCGAAACGCGCAACTCGCCAAAACTGTACAGGTCGGCCAGTTCAGCCACGCCTTCCATCTGTTCAGAAGTCGCATCGCCCGGCGCAATGCCGGTCGGCTTGAGTGACAGCGTCACCGCAGCGTAACCCGGCACTTTGTGCGCAAAGACATTGCGTTCCACCCAGCGGGAAAAGGCTTTGTTTTCCGCCTTAAGCGCAAGGAAAGCCGCATCATCGCCCGCGAGCTTTTCGTAAGCCGGTGGCACAATGAAAGCCGCCACGCGGTCGATCTCGGCTTGCGTCAGCGTCAGCGGGCCGTCTTTCAGATGCGCCCATTCCTGCGCGACCTTGGCGGCGAACACTTCAACGCCGAGCGCCTTGACCAGAATCTTGATCCGCGCCTTGTATTTGTTGTCGCGCCGGCCAAAGCGGTTGTAAACGCGCAGCACCGCCTCAAGGTAGGACAGCAGATGCTGCTTGGGCAGGAACTCGTTTACGAGCTCGCCAATGATGGGCGTGCGACCGAGTCCGCCGCCGACGAAGACCTTGAAACCGACCTCGCCGTCTTGTTCAACCACTTCAATGCCGATGTCATGCACCAGGATCGCCGCGCGATCAGTGCGTGCGCCATTGACCGCGATCTTGAACTTGCGCGGCAAGTGGGCGAATTCGGGGTGGAAAGTCGACCACTGGCGGATGATTTCGCACCAGACGCGCGGGTCGATGATTTCGTCGTGCGCCACACCGGCGAACTGGTCAGAGGTGGTATTGCGGATGCAATTGCCCGAAGTCTGGATCGCGTGCATTTGCACTTTGGCCAGTTCAGCCAGGATTTCCGGCACACGCGCAAGCTCTGGCCAGTTGTATTGGATGTTCTGCCGCGTGCTGAAGTGGGCATAATTGCGGTCATACTTGCGCGCGATCATCGCCAGCGTGCGCAGTTGCTTGCTAGAAAGCAGGCCGTAGGGAATCGCGACCCGCAGCATCGGCGCATGACGTTGCACATACAGCCCGTTTTGCAGGCGCAAGGGGCGGAACTCATCTTCGGTCAGTTCGCCAGCCAGATAGCGGCGAGTTTGATCGCGAAACTGCGCAACGCGCTGGTCGACGATCTGCTGGTCATATTGGTCGTAACGGTACATGGGCTGAGGCATCCGCTTATTTAGTTATGCGCGCCACTATACCAGCGCGTTTCTTATAAAAGAAAAACCGTTTTCGTCTTAATTTAGTAATTTTTTTGCATATAACAGATTGCGATAAACCCATGAACGCCACCCGCCAAGCCATTCACCGTCTGGACTACACCCCACCTGCTTTCCTGATCGACCGCGTCGATCTGACTTTTGAACTCGACGAAACCGAAACCCGCGTGCTCTCGCGCCTGGTCATCAAGCGCAACCCGCAAGCCGCCGATCAAAACGCGCCGCTGGTTCTCAATGGCGAAGCGCTGACGCTCGAATCGATCAAGGTCGACGGCGCGCCGCTGCCGCTCTCTGCGATTGAGCTCACACCCGAAACGCTGACTATTCCCGATCTGGCCGGCAGCGCGATTCTGGAAATCGCCACCCGCATCAATCCGGCCGCCAACACCAGCCTGATGGGGCTGTATGTTTCGAACGGCAATTTCTTCACGCAATGCGAGGCCGAGGGCTTTCGCAAGATCACTTACTACCTTGATCGCCCCGATGTGATGACGCGCTTCACCACGACCATCATCGCCGACAAGAGCCGTTATCCGGTGCTGCTTTCCAACGGCAACCGCGTCGGCAGCGGCGTGATGGACCGCAACCGGCATTGGGTGAAATGGGTCGACCCGTACCGCAAGCCGTCTTACCTCTTCGCGCTCGTCGCCGGCAAGCTCGTTTCGCTTGCAGGGCAACACCAGACGCGCACGGGCAAGAATGTGAACATCGAAATCTGGGTCGAGCCGGGCAATCAGGACAAATGCCCG
>CAXYUI010000324.1:0-2249 GCA_964291975.1 uncultured Formivibrio sp.
CGGCACGGTCGCAACCGCCATGAAAATCATCAAGCCTGCATCTTGACCCTCTGACTGAGCAAAAATACGCCACATCTTGCGATGTGGCGTTTTTTTAGTGCGCGCTCACGCCGGAAAAACCCGCCCCTGTACGGCCAAAGGCCCGGTAAATCCCGGCACTTCACCACGGATCACTTCGTGATACGACAGGCTCGCCAAGTCTTGTGCTTGAGCGAGTTCATTCAAGCTCACCAGACGATAGCCCTGCGCACGCCAGCCATCGAGCAAGCGTTCGAACAACGACAACCATTTCATGCCTTCAAATTCCGCGCTCAGGGTAAACACATGCCCACACGCCGTTTCATTTTCTGTGCGCTGCAACAGCGCTGCCAGCAGCTGGTCTGCAGCAAAGCCTTCTTGCCGCGTCAACTCGGTCAGGGTGGGTAACGTGGTGGGCAACTGCAAGCAACGGATCGGCTCGCCGTCAATCACAGGCCAGAATGGATGTGTGCCGCGCGTATCAGAGGCATAACGCATTCCCTGCTGTTGCTGCCAACGCAAAGTAGCGCGGTTAATCTGCCAGGCCGGGGCGGCAAAAGTGGGCGCGCGGGTGGAAAGAATCGCCTCATAGCGCTGCGCGACTTGCTGGAGCTGCTGCATAGTCCAGTCCACCTCACCCTGCGCCGCTTGACGCGTCCAGCTCAGCCGCTCCCAAGAGCGGATACCGGCTTCATGCCCGGCCGCGCAGACTGAACGCAAGGCCTCGGCGCAGCGCTGTCCCATATCCGGCGCAGGAAGCAGCGTGCCGGCAAAGCAGGTTCGCCAACCGTAATGCTCCAGCAAAGAAAGCCGCGTCCCCCGCGAGCGCCAGCCGCCACGCACAATCTGTCCCAGCGCCCGCCCGCTGCGGTCCGGCCCCAAATTAAAGAAAAAACTGGCATGGGCATCGCGCGCTTGCAGAACCGGCAAAAGATGCGGCACGCCTTCGAGCGCGCCGCGACAGGTGTCGACATCAACTTTGAGTGCTATGAGTTTCATGGATTCATCTGAGATACGGTTGGAAATGCAGGCTGGTTTTTTGCCCGCTTTAGCATTTCTTGCTGCATGGCAAGAAATTGCCCGTTGACCTGCTCGCGCATGATATCAAGCCCAAGCGCGCCGACCAGCGCCGATGAGGGCGACCAGACGGCCGAATACTGCACCTGAGTTTGTTGATTCCGGATATCGAGCACGGTATTGGCCTGCATCGTACCCGCATTGCCCCCGACCGAGCGCGAGCTTAAAGCCTGCATGGGATTCAGCGTGATTTCGCGGATCGATTCATAGGAAAAATCCAGCATCAGTAATGGAATCACCCCTTGCTGCGCCACGCGCAAGAATTGGCCGTCACGAAAAAGCACACGGCTGGATTTCAGATTGGGCAAGAACTGCGGCATGTGTTCGAAATCGGTCAGCACCGCCCACGCCACCGCCCTGGGCACCGGGACCAAAAAAGCGGCGGAAAGTAAAATCTTGCCGTTATCGCGCCGCACTTCAACTTGCACGGCATCCGCCGCACAGGCCAGCCCCGCGCACCAGCCAAACAGCAGTGCCACCCACAGTCTCATTGCAAGATTTCCTTGATCGAAAGACCCAACTCATAGAGTTTGCCTGCTTCAAGCTCATGGCTACGCATCACTTGCGCGCGCGCAGCAAAAATCCGCGCTCGCTCACGCCCGACTGCGGGCTGAACGGCATGAACTTCCAGCAATTCTCCGGGTCGCGGGACAAAACTGCTACGCACTGTCATTCCCGTAACGCTCAGATCCGTACACTGCCCATAAAAAGACGCTGAAATGCCTTGCGGCCGAATCCGCACCTGAAACAATACCGGCACACGCAAAGCTGCTCGTAATTCTCGTTCCCGCATACCTGCCCCCGTCAAGCGACCAGCTGCGATATTACCCTGCAGCCAACCGGGATACACCCTTCTGCAAAAAAAGTGTCGCGCAGATATTGACGACCTGAATGCCGCATGTTTTAATCCGCGCCTCTCGAACGAGGGGTGGTTAGCTCAGTTGGCAGAGCGTCTGCCTTACACGCAGAATGTCGGCGGTTCGACCCCGTCACCACCCACCAAAATCTTGGGTTCGAGTTGAAAAGTTGTACCACTGCGGAGTGGTAGTTCAGTTGGTTAGAATACCGGCCTGTCACGCCGGGGGTCGCGGGTTCGAGTCCCGTCCGCTCCGCCAGAATCAAAGAAAAAGCCCCGATGCAAATCGGGGCTTTTT
>CAXYUI010000325.1:0-2241 GCA_964291975.1 uncultured Formivibrio sp.
CGCTCTGGGCGGTGGTCATATCAGAATCTAATGATAAGCTTTTGATAATCCTGAATATTCAGGATGGTGAGAGCTTCGGGGATTGGCGTTGTAAGGTCAAGTCTGACTGGTGAGAATCAGAGGGTTCGTCGTTCAACCATGGCTTGCGCCAGCGTGCCCGGATCGACGTGTTCGAGTTCGCCGCCCACGGGCAAGCCGCGAGCAATGCGGCTGACTTTCAGCCCGCGTGCGCGCAGGGTTTCGGCCAGATAATGCGCAGTGGCTTCGCCTTCGACCGTGAAATTGGTGGCCAAAACTACTTCTTCGACGACGCCATCCGTTGCGCGGGCGATCAGGCGTTCCAGCGCAATATCTTTAGGGCCGATGCCATCGAGCGGCGAGAGCCGACCCATCAGCACGAAATAGCGACCATGGAATGACAGGGTCTGTTCCAGCACCATCAGATCGGTCGGCAATTCCACCACGCAAAGCTGTTTCAGATCGCGCCCCGGATCGGCGCAAATTTCGCAGATGTCCGCTTCGGTAAAGGTATTGCACTCGCGGCAATGCTTCACCTTGGTCAGCGCGTCATTGAGCGCTGCGACGAGCTTCATCGCCCCGGCCTGATCGCGTTGCAAAAGATGCAGCGCCATGCGGCTGGCGGATTTTGGCCCGACGCCGGGCAAAACGCGCAGCGACTGGATCAGGGCTTGAAGAGAGGCGGGTGTGGTCATAAAGGGGAGGTGTGAGGGGTTAGGTGTGAGGTGTGGTTTTTACTCCTCACGCCTGACGCCTCACAATCATTTAGAAGGGCAGTTTCATGCCAGGTGGCAACGGCATCCCGGCCGTGGCCTTGGCCATGCGGGCGGAGGTGGTTTCGTCTACTTTGCGCAGCGTATCGTTGACGGCAGCGGCGACCAGGTCTTCGAGCATGTCTTTGTCATCGCCAACCAGGCTGTCGTCGATGCTGATGCGCTTGACGACGTGGCCGCAGGTCATGGTGACCTTGACGAGGCCCGAGCCGGCCTGGCCTTCGACTTCAATATTGACCAGCTCGTCCTGCGCCTTTTTGACGTTGTCCTGCATCATTTGGGCCTGTTTCATCATATTGCCCAGTGCACCCTTGTTGAACATGTTTGCTCCTTGAAACGGTTTACAGAGGTTTAATCGAATCGGGGATCACGCTGCCGCCCAAATCACGCACGACCGATTGTACGAAAGGGTCGTTCTGGATGGCGGCAACGGCTTCTTGCTGGCGGCTTGCGCGCTCGCGCGTCGCTTGCGCGGCCGGGGTATCGGCGGTGGCATCGGCGATATTCACTTTCAGCGCAATCGGCCGGCCAAAATGCGCGGTGATCGCCTCGCGCAGTTTTTCCTGGAAGTCGCGCGTGGCCACGGCCTTGTGTTCGGCGGCGACGGCCAGCTCGATGCTGTCTGCGTCGTAGTTCATCAGCTCGGCATTTTGCGCGAGCATGGTGGCGGTGCCGAGTTTGAGCTGGGCGATCAGCGTGCGCCAGTCGCCATCGAACTCACGAACCACGGCTGCAGGGGGCTCGGCTTGCGCTGCCTCTGCGGGAATAGGTTCCGGAGCCGGCTCTGGCGCAGGGGGGATTTCGACCCATGGCGCGGGCTCTTCGGCTGCGCGCTGTGGCGCGGCCATTGGCGCTGCGGGCGGGTATTCAGCTGGCGCGGCAGGCGTGGCGATCGCTGCGGGTGTGGCGACGTGAGGCGTGGCGCTGACTTGCGTGCTGGCCACCGTCGGCGAAGCCGAAAGATGAACCGGGTTCGGCTGCGCCGGTGAACTTGAAAGTGGCGCAGATCCAGACTGTGTCGGCGAACTTGCAAGTGGCGCTGGGCTTGGTTGCGTCGTTGAACTTGGCAGATTCACTTGCCCCGGCTGCGCCGGCGCAAAGGCCAGCATACGCAGCAAGGCCATCGTAAAACCGGCATATTCGTCGGGCGCCAGTGGCAAATCGCGGCGGCCATGCAGGGCGATCTGGTAATAGAGCTGCGCATCTTCCGGGGTGAGCGCGCGGGCGCTGGCAAAGATGTGTTCACGCAGCGGCAGATCGTCGGCGATGGCTGGCGGGACCTGTTGCGCCACGGCGATCAGGTGCAGCACATGCGCGAGTTCATGCAGCGCCGCTTCATAAGACAGGCCGCGCGTGGCAATCGCATCGGCGGCGGTCATCAGGCGTGCGCCATCCTTGGCCGCAAGGGCCGTGAGGATTTCAAAGAGATAACTCTGATCGACCGCGCCCA
>CAXYUI010000326.1:0-2234 GCA_964291975.1 uncultured Formivibrio sp.
CGATAGCTTCATCGCGCGGCAGCTCGCTGCGAGTGAGCGCAATATCGGCGCGGGCGAGTTCACGCATACGCTCTTCAATCAGCGCCAGGTCTTCCGGGGTGAAGGGGCGCTCAAAAGCAAAATCGTAATAAAAGCCATCTTCGATCATCGGGCCGATGGTGACTTGCGCCTGCGGGTAAAGCTGCTTCACGGCCATCGCCAGCAAATGCGCGCAGGAGTGACGCAGGATTTCAACGCCAGCTTGGTCGCGCTCGGTGATCAGGGCGACGTTGGCATCAGTGCTAATCACAGTGGAAAGATCGCGCAGTTCGCCATCAATCCGCGCCGCCAGCGCGCTGCGCGCCAAGCCCGCGCCGATGGACTGAGCGACTTCCAGTGCAGTCAGCGGGGCTTCGTAAGTGCGTTGAGAGCCATCGGGCAGGGTGATGATCGGCATTTTCAAATCCTTGATAAGTGGAAAGGCGAGGCAGGTAAGAGCTGCGCGCCAAGTCTTGATTTAGTGCGGAATAATATGGCATTTGCCAAAAATTTAACAGCGTGAAAATCAGGATTCTTCACTGATTCTCCGATCTGTTCTTGTGCTTATTATTGTCATATGCCAGTATTGTGACCATTCAATCTGACAAGACAGGCGAGAAAATCATGAAACTGGTGTTTACAACGGCAGGCTCTGATCTGGATGCCGGGCTCGATCCGAGCTTTGGCCGCGCGCCAAAATTTATGCTGCTGGATCTCGATAGCCAGCATTTCGAGCTGATCGACAACCAGCAGAACATTGAAGCTGCGCAAGGCGCAGGCATTCAGGCCGCACAAACCATTGTCAAAGCGGGCGCGCAAGCGCTGATTACCGGCCATTGCGGCCCCAAGGCTTTTCGCGTACTGAGCGCCGCCGGGGTCAAGGTCTTCAATACCGATGCGCCGACCATCACCGAAGCGCTGGCGCGGTATCGCTCGGGTGCGCTGACAGAAGCGCAGGCGGCCAATGTCGAAGGCCACTGGGCATGAAACTGGTCATTGCCTCGGGCAAGGGCGGCACCGGCAAGACCAGTCTTTCGGTCAATCTGGCGCGCGCGCTGGATTTCCCGCTGCAATTGCTCGATTGCGACGTCGAAGAACCCAATGCTCACCTCTTTCTTGCAGGCGAAGTGCTCGGCGAGGAAGTGGTTCATATGGCCATTCCAGAGATTGATGCCGATCTGTGTGATGCCTGCGACGATTGTGTGAACGCTTGTCAGTTCAATGCCTTGGCTTCGATCGGCAGCGCGCCGCTGGTTTTTCCCGAGCTGTGTCATGGCTGCGGCGCTTGTACGCTGGTGTGCAAGAAATGCGCGATCACCGAAAAACCGCACCGCATCGGCGTGGTGAAAACCACGCAGTCGGGGCGGATTACCTTGAAAAGCGGCTGCCTTGATGTCGGTGTTTCGATGACGTCGAGCCTGGTGCATGCGGTCAAGGCGCGCATCGACCCTGCGATGCCGGCCATTCTGGATGCGCCGCCGGGAACTGCGTGTCAGGCAGTGGCAACGTTGCGCGAAGCCGATTTCGTTGTACTGGTGACCGAGCCCACGCCTTTTGGTCTGCATGATCTGAAACTGGCGGTCGAAACCGTGCGTGCGCTGGGTTTGCTCTTTGGCGTGGTGATCAATCGCGCCGGCATCGGCGACGAGTGCGTGCAGCGCTACTGCGCCGCCGAGCAGATTCCCGTCTTGCTGGAAATTCCGAATGATCGTCGCATCGCCGAAGCCTATTCGCGCGGGCAACTGATGGTCGATGTGCTGCCGGAATACCGCGAACGTCTGCGCGCGCTCTGGCAAACCCTAAGCCGGATGGCGGGAGGCGCGCAATGAAAGAGCTGGTCATTATCAGCGGCAAGGGCGGTACGGGCAAAACCAGTATCACAGCGGCTTTTGCCCAGCTGGCCGATCATGCGGTGCTTGCCGATTGCGATGTCGATGCCGCCGATCTGCATTTGTTGCTCAAGCCTGACGTGCAGCAAAGTCATGTTTTTCTGAGTGGCCATCTGGCGCAAATCAGGCAGGACGATTGCACGCTATGTGGCTTGTGCGAGCCGCTCTGTCGTTTCGATGCCATTTCGGTCGATCCCGAAGATGAATCTTTCCGTATCGACCCGACCGCCTGCGAAGGCTGCGGCGTGTGCTTGCTGGCCTGCCCGGTTGACGCCATTGATTTTCCAGAACGGGTATGTGGCGACTGGATGGTATCGCGCACCGCGT
>CAXYUI010000327.1:0-2231 GCA_964291975.1 uncultured Formivibrio sp.
GGCCTGACGCAGACGCTGGCGGCGAACATTGTCAGCTACCGCGATGCCAATGGCGCGTTCGCCAATCGCAAACAGATTTTGAAAGTACCGCGCCTGGGCGACAAGGCGTTCGAGCAGGCGGCGGGTTTTTTGCGCATCAGCAATGGCGATAATCCGCTTGATGCCTCGTCGGTGCACCCGGAAGCCTATCCGGTGGTCGAAAAGATTTTGGCGAAAGTGCAAAAGCAGGTGCGCTCCCTGATTGGCGATGCGGCTTTTATCAAGCAACTGAACCCCGCTGAATTTACCGACGAGAAGTTTGGTTTGCCGACGGTGAAAGATATTCTGGCCGAGCTGGAAAAACCCGGCCGTGATCCGCGCCCGGAATTCAAAACCGCGAGCTTTGCTGAAGGCGTGGAAGAGCTGAAAGATTTGAAAGTGGACATGGTGCTGGAAGGCGTGGTGACCAACGTGACCAACTTCGGCGCTTTTGTGGATATCGGTGTCCATCAGGATGGCTTGGTCCACGTTTCTGCGCTGGCCAACCGTTTTGTCAAAGATCCTCGCGAGGTGGTGAAAGCCGGCGATGTGGTCAAGGTGAAAGTGCTGGAAGTCGACCTGCCTCGTAAACGAATTGCGCTAACCATGCGGCTGACGGATCAAGCCCGCGATCATGCCAATACGGGCGAGATCAAGCGCGAGACGGTGAGCCCGCGTGCGGGCAAGGCCTTGAGTCGGCAGTCTGAACCAGTGGGGGTAATGGCTAACGCCTTGGCTGGTTTGAAACTCAAGAAGTGAAATCAGGCTTGGTGTTTTCCCTGTTTGACGCTTTTTTGGGCATAGGGCAAGCTCAATACACAAGGTGGTCGAACCGCCATCAATAAAAAATGGCATTGGAGGCAAACATGGCATTGCTGGTGTGGGAAGAAGCACTGAGCGTTGGTGATGTGCAAATTGATGATGAGCATAAGCATCTGTTTTCATTGATGGATCAGCTCTATGAGGCGATGCGCAGCGGCTTGCCGCGTGATGAGGTCGGGCGTTTGCTGGATGAATTGGTGCGCCAGACAGAGCATCACTTCGCTGAAGAAGAAGCCTTCATGAAAAAAGTGGGCTATGCGGAATTTGCCGAGCATAAGACCGAACATGAGCGACTGTTGCGTGATGTATACGAAGTGCAATCCCGGTTTCATTCGGGTGCAATTTCAATCACGGTCAGTGTGAGTAATTATCTGGCGGCCTGGTTGAAAGACCATATCAAAACGCACGATCAAAAGCTGGCGCGAGCCATTCAGTCTTAAGCTTGCAGTGCTCAATGTAAAAAAGGGGATGGCCAATGGCGCATCCCCTTTATTTTATTGCTGGGCTCAATCAGGCGGCGGTGGCAGCTGCGCCGTTGGATTTACGGGTGGCCGTTTTAACTGCATCTGCGGTGGCTGTGGTGGCGGCTTTCACTGAAGCATCGGCAAAATCTGCAACTTGCTTGGCAGCCTTGGTCAGACTGTCAACAGCGGCGGCAGTGGCTTGTACGGTTGATTTGACAGCAGCCACGGCCACATCGGCGCCTGCCGGAGCGGATTTCACCAGTTTGTCCATATTGGACACGATGCCCTTGTTGAAACAAATCGCACGCTCTTCCGCCAGCAAAGACAATTCGGATTGCGCTTGCGAGGTGATTTCGTAGACGCTACGCGAGAGCGACAGTGTGTTTTCTACAAAAGACTCAGTGGCTTTTTGACGCAGGGCGATAGCATCTTGCATGTCCTTGATGCTGGCGGCAGATTTTGCGATCTTGGCACCTTCTTCGAGCGAGGACTTGGCTGTTTCAAGTTGCAGTTTGACAATCCGCTCCAGAGAATCGAGCGAGATACGCGCAAAGCGCAACGAGGTTTCGATTTGATCGGTGGTGTATTCGGAAAATTGCTGTTGTGCGGTATTCATGGCATTTACTCCAGGGTATGGGTTTGGTCGCAGTGCAGTTTTGCTGCTTTGCACAATCACGAACCCATTCTCTGATGCTGCGCTGCAAAAGTCAAACATTTTTGTGCGTCGCAACATATTTGCATCAAATCCTTATGAAAGCTATCCTCAGCCACATAGGCATTGCGCCGCAACAACAAGAGAACTCTCATGACGACTGAAAAGCGTGTGATCAAGAAGTATCCGAATCGCCGTCTTTATGACACGACTAACAGCTGTTACATCACCCTGGCCGACGTGAAGCAGCTGGTGCTCGAGAATGTGGATATTGA
>CAXYUI010000328.1:0-2221 GCA_964291975.1 uncultured Formivibrio sp.
AACTCGACCCGGATTACCAGTACTCGCTCGTCACCAGCCCTGATCGCAACTATCTGTGGCTCTTGGCGCGCACACCCACCCTGCCCTTTGAGACACGCGAACGGCTGATTGCACGGGCCAAGGAATTGGGATTTGCCGTGGAGAAATTGCAGGAAGGACAGTAAGCGCAGTGCGGGTTAGGCTCTGGGTGCGTAGTATGTACAAGGCTCAGCCTTGCACACTTTTCAACCAAAATACCACGTCCTAAACGCCAACCAGATCTTGCGGAATTTGCCCAGCGAGGTGCGCTGGTTCAGCACCTTGCCGGCGCCGTCTTTTTTGATTTCTTCGAGCGTGGTGCGGTAGATCGCCGCCATCACAAGGCCGCAGCGCTGCGCCTTGCGATCCACGGCAGGCAATTCATTCATCGCTTGCGCGTAAAAGCGCTCGGCTCGTTCGATCTGGAATTCCATCAGCGCGTTGAACTGCGGCGTTTCGCGCAGATTGAAGAGCTCATCGGCGGTGACATTGAAGCGCTGCAATTCGTCGACCGGAATGTAGATGCGGCCACGGCGGACGTCTTCGCCGACGTCGCGGATGATGTTGGTGAGCTGGAACGCCAGACCCAGATCGTGCGCGTATTTCAGCGTCTTGCGGTCGGTGTAACCGAGAATCTGGGTGATTAAAAGGCCGACCACCGAGGCGACGCGGTAGCAGTAAAGCTGCAGATCCTTGAAGCTGGCGTAACGCGGGATATCGAGATCCATCTCCATGCCGTCGATGATTTCAAGGAAATGCTCGCGCTGCATGTCGAAAGCCTTGACATGCGCCAGCAGTGCGCGAGTGACCGGATGCTGCGGATTGCCCGCGTACATCTGGTCGATTTCATTGCGCCACCAATCCAGCGTTTTGCGCGCACCCGCATCGTCGTGCGTCTCATCCACCACATCGTCGACTTCGCGGCAGAAGGCATAGAGCGCGGTGATCGCCAGACGCTTTTGCTCGGGCAGAAAGCGGAAGCTGGAATAAAAACTTGAGCCGCTTTTTTGGGCTTTATCTTCGCAATACTGATCGGGGGTCATTCTTCCCACTACTCCTGTTCTTCCTGCGGATTGCGCCAACGCCAGACTAGCCAGCCTGCGGCGATCAGAATGCCAATGACCGCCAGAAATCGGATCAACCCTGCCAGCGTCGTATCGGCATTGAGCAATCCCCAACGATCAAGAATGTCGTTCCAATCGTGAATGCGATCGCCATTGCCCACCAATGGCAATTCTTGCGCGCGAGCGTCAGCCATATAGCGACCGATATTGAGCCAGTTCTGCGCAAACCAAACTGCGCCGACATAGGTTCCTGCCGCATCGCGCAGCCGCCAGAAATACCACCACACTGCAAGCGGAAAAGCCAGTTGCCCCAGCGTACCGCCGTAAACCATCAGCCTCTCGGACAGCATCCCGAAAATTGGGTGACCGGCTTCGTGAAACAATAAATTCGCGCCATCGAGAATCGGTATCCACTTCTCACCACGCAGCGCCAGCCAGAGCATCAGCACGGTCAAGATCAACAGACCAACGACTGCTGGCAAGGATATATTTTTCCAAGATGCTTTATCCGCCGAATATGGCATCAAGCAATCCGCCCCGGAATCTTCGGCGTCGCCGTCACCACATCGCCACACTGGGCGCGGTGACGCAGGGCATGGTCGATCAGCACCAGCGCCAGCATGGCTTCGGCAATCGGCGTGGCACGGATCGCGACACAGGGGTCGTGACGGCCGGTCGTGGCCATCAGGACATCGTGGCCTTCCTTGTCGATCGAGTGGCGCTCCTGCGCGATGCTCGGCGTGGGCTTGACCGCGATATTGACGAGAATGTCCTGCCCGGACGAGATACCGCCAAGAATGCCGCCGGCGTTATTGGTAGCAAAACCTTGCGGCGTGAGTCCATCGCAATGCTGCGAGCCGCGCTGGGCGACGCTGGTAAAGCCGGCGCCGATTTCAACACCCTTGACCGCATTGATCCCCATCATGGCGTAGGCAATGTCGGCATCGAGGCGGTCGTACACTGGCTCGCCCCAGCCAACCGGTACGTTCTCGGCAACGACACTGGTCTTGGCGCCGATCGAATCGCGCTGGCTGCGGATCATGTCCAGATATTCTTCCAGCTGCGGCACGATGGCCTGATTCGGGGCGAAAAAGGCGTTCTGACTGACGTGATCCCAGCTCTCGAACGGGATGGCGACT
>CAXYUI010000329.1:0-2220 GCA_964291975.1 uncultured Formivibrio sp.
CTGCGCATGCACCCCCATCCCCATGTTGCTCCAGCCTCTTCACGCCATACCTGGTCTTTATTGGCTGCGCCCGTGTGGCAGCGAATTGTCTTGATACTGCCGCTGATTGCCCTGCTCTGGCTGGGCGTGAACTGGGCCATTCCCGCATGAAGGCGAGCGTCATGCAGGCAGGGGTGGTCATTTCTGTACGCAATCTCACCTTGGCTTACGAGCGCCATCCGGCCGTGCATCACATTTCTGGCGACTTTATGGCCGGAAAAACCAGCGCCATTATCGGCCCGAATGGCGCAGGCAAAAGCACGCTCCTGAAAGCCATTGTCGGGCTCATCGAGGTGCAGCACGGCGAGTTACAGCTAGCCAGCGCGCAGCAGCCGGCTTATTTGCCGCAAATGGCCAATATCGACCGCAGTTTTCCGATCTCGGTGCGCGATGCCGTATTGCTTGGACTTTGGCGAAAAAGCGGCTGGTTCGGGGGCGCGAGCCGAGCCGATTACGCCCGCGCTGAAGCGGCGCTGGGGCGAGTTGGCCTTGCCGGATTTGGCAAGCGCCTGGTGAGCCAGCTTTCCTCCGGACAATTCCAGCGCGTGCTGTTTGCCCGCATCATCCTGGAAGACGCTCCATTGATTCTGCTCGATGAGCCGTTTACCGCCATCGACGCGCGTACCACCGCCGATCTTTTACGACTGATTACCGATTGGCGCACAGAAGGCCGCACGGTGATTGCCGTATTGCACGACTACGCCCAAGTCGCGAGCCACTTTGATGACGCCCTGTTGCTTGCCCGCGAAGCGATCGCCTGGGGCGCAACTCATCAAGTCCTCACTCCGCAAAACCTGCAACGCGCCAACGCCATGGCTGAAACCTGGCTGGATAACGCGCCCGTCTGCCATCGTGATGAAGAAATCGAACCATGAATCTGCTGCTTGAGTTCGTCTGGCAACCCTTTGCCGAATTCGCCTTTATGCGCCATGCGCTGATCGGCACGCTGGCACTGGCATTAGGCTGCGCGCCGATTGGCGTCTTTTTGGTCTTGCGCCGCATGAGTCTCCTAGGTGACGCCATGAGCCACGCCATCTTGCCTGGGGTGGCGATTGCCTTTATCGCCTACGGGCTTTCGCTGACTGCGCTGACGATAGGCGGGCTGCTGGCGGGCATGGCGGTGGTGATCCTGGCTGGCGCGGTCACCCGGCTGACCCAGATCAAGGAAGACGCGAGCTTTGCGGCGTTTTACCTGCTCTCGCTCGCCAGCGGCGTGCTGCTGGTTTCCAAATGGGGCAGCAATGTCGATTTAATGCACATTCTGTTCGGCTCGGTGCTGGCCGTTGATACGCCAGCGCTGATGCTGGTGGCGGGCATTGCCACGCTCACCCTGCTGATGCTCGCCATCTTTTACCGCCCGCTGGTGATTGAAAGTTTCGATTCGGAATTCCTGCGCGCCACCAGCCGGGGCGGCGCGCGCACTCATTTTGTTTTCCTGATTCTGGTCGTACTCAATCTGGTCGCAGGATTTCAAGCTTTGGGAACCCTGATGGCGGTCGGACTGATGATGTTGCCCGCGACCACCGCGCGACTCTGGACCCGAACCCTGGCAGGACTATTGCCGATCGCCATGCTGATCGCATTCTTTTCGGGCTTTGCCGGTCTTTTGATTTCCTATCACGGCGATCTACCCTCCGGGCCCGCCATCATTCTGACCGCAGGCTGCATTTATCTGGCTTCACTGGTTTTTGGCCGCAACGGCGGCTTGCTCTGGCGCGTGTTGAAGTTGCGCCATCTTGAATCCTGACGAGAGGTTCTCATGAAAAAGTTATTGCTCACCCTGGCGCTGCTGCTTTCTGCGCCTGTCTTTGCGGAAAAACTGCCCGTCATTGCCAGTTTTTCGATTCTGGGTGATTTGGTCAGCGCCGTCGGCGGCGAGAAGGTCGCCGTCACCACGCTGGTCGGCCCCGATCAGGACGCCCACATTTACCAAGCAGCTCCGCGTGATGTGCAAGCACTCAAATCCAGCAAGATCGTATTCACGAACGGCTTGGGTTTTGAAGGTTGGCTGCCGCGTTTATTGAAGTCTGCCCACTATCAAGGCGTGAGCGT
The DNA here is from genome assembly GCA_964291975.1 of uncultured Formivibrio sp. Classification (GTDB taxonomy): domain Bacteria; phylum Pseudomonadota; class Gammaproteobacteria; order Burkholderiales; family Chitinibacteraceae; genus CAXYUI01. The sequence goes on from CAXYUI010000329.1 coordinate 2,092, forward strand.
GGTGGTGAGTCAAGGCATCAAGCCGATCGAATCGACTGAGCACCGAGATCATGGACACGACCATCACGACCCCCACGCCTGGCAAGATCCGGTGAACGTGCAAACGTATGTGAACAATATCGCCGCTGC
>CAXYUI010000330.1:0-2214 GCA_964291975.1 uncultured Formivibrio sp.
TCGACCTGGATATCCTCGGCGCAAATTTCCAGCCCCGGCGGGCAGCCATCGACCACGCAGCCAATCGCCGGGCCGTGTGATTCGCCAAACGAAGTCACCGTGAACAAAAGACCAAAAGTATTGCCGGACATCCGGTTCTCCACGCGCAAGGGTTTGAATCAGGCCGCGATTTTATCACGCATCAAGGTTTGAATTAGCCGCGCTCAAGCGCGGGCGCGGCTGAACAGCTTAAAGAAATTGGCCGTGGTCGCTGCAGCAACGTCACTCAGAGCAATACCGCGCAGATCGGCGATGTGTTCCGCCACATGGCGCACCCAAGCGGGTTCATTTTGCTTGCCGCGATACGGCACAGCTGCAAGATAGGGCGAATCGGTTTCGATCAGCATGCGATCGAGCGGCACACGTTTGGCAACTTCTTTGAGTTCTTCAGCCTTTTTGAAAGTGACAATGCCGGAAAAGGAAATGTAGAAACCCAGATCGAGCGCCGCGTCGGCCACGTCTTGCGCTTCGGTAAAGCAGTGGAATACACCGCCGACTTCGTCGGCTTTTTCTTCGCGCAGAATGCGCAGCGTGTCTTCACTTGCGGCGCGGGTATGGATAATCAGCGGCAGGCCGGTTTCACGCGCGGCGCGGATATGGCGGCGAAAGCGCTCGCGCTGCCATTCCAGATCGCCAGTCAGGCGATAGTAATCCAGACCGGTTTCACCTATCGCCACCACTTTTTCCCAAGCTGCCAGCTCGACGAGCTGCTCAACCGAGGGTTCAGCCACGCCTTCGTAATCCGGATGTACGCCGACTGAAGCGAAAATATTCTCGCGCGCCTCGGCCAGCGCCAGCACCTGCGGCAACTCTTCCAGATTCACCGCGACGCAAAGCGCATGAGTGACCTGGTTTTCACGCATACGCGCCAAATGCAAATCGACATTGGCGACCAGATCGGGGAAATTGAGGTGGCAGTGCGAATCGACAAACATGGCAAAACTCCAAAAAACAAAAAGCCGCACCGGTTAAGGTACGGCCTCGATTTTAATTCGGCAAACTTTACATTGTATGCGTGGCGCGGTTCGATTGCAGATAGCCACCAAGCAGCGCTTCGATCTTGTTGCGCGCTTGGTTTCCGGCGTCATTCTGCGTAAAGCGCACGCCAATGCCTTGCTGACGATTGCCATGTGCGCCCTGCGGCGTAATCCACACCACATGGCCAGAAACAGCGATCTTGGCCGGATCATCCAGCAAAGACAGCAGCATAAAGACTTCATCACCCAAGTTGTAATGGCGATTGGTCGGAATGAAAATCCCGCCGCCTTTTACAAACGACATATACGACGCATACAGCGCAGCTTTTTCCTTGATCGACAAGGAAAGCACGCCAGGGCGGCCGGGGGCGATGGGTTTTGCAGGTTCTGCCATTTTTACCTCGCGGGTTTGCGCACATTGCGCAAAGCATCCAGATAAGCAAACAACAAGGATTCATAAACCAGCCGCTGGTTCAGCGGGTGGTGCGCCAGTTTGCGCGCATCATTGAGCTGATCGCAATAGCGGCTGAGCGACGCGGCTCGCACCGAAATCCGGGCAAGATCTTCACGCCAGTCCGGATAATAACGGATTCGGCCGCTCAGACCCAAACTGACAGCATCATGCACCCATTTTTGCAGCCAGCTGACCACGAGCGCGACATCGAGCTTTTGTTTTTCCAGCTGCGCCGCCACGGCAGGCACATCCAGACTACGCGGATTGGCAATGTGCTCCAGAAACGCAGCACGCTGAGGCAACCATTCAGCGCTGGCATCATCCAGCGCAGCAATGGGCACGCCACCGGTATGCGCCAAGTGTTTATCCGGATCGACCACACCCTGCTGCGCCAGCCATTGCGCGGCCACTTTATGCTGGGGCAAAGGCAAGGGAAATACGCGGCAGCGCGAACGGATCGTCGGCAGCAAACGGCGCCAGTGATGCGAAACCAGAATAAACACCGCGCCTGCAGGCGGGTCTTCCAAGGGTTTCAGAAAAGCAATGGCCGCTGCCGTATTCATCGCCTCGGCCGGGGCAACAATGGTGTCTTTGGGGCCTTGCCCGTGGGAGGTCAGGTTCACAAAATCAGCTAAAGCGCGGACGTTTTCAACATTGATCACCGGCAGTTTGCGCTTCTTGCCTTCGTCTTCACCCTCATCCGCTTCCGCCGGCGCAAGCAAGCGAAAATCAGGATGATTACCC
>CAXYUI010000331.1:0-2195 GCA_964291975.1 uncultured Formivibrio sp.
TTCTGGGACTGGGGTCTGTTTGTCGGTGGCGCGGTTCCGCCGATCATTTTTGGCGTAGCTTTTGGCAACCTCTTCCTCGGCGTGCCTTTCCAATTCGATGACACGCTGCGCATGACTTACAGCGGCTCCTTCTTTGGTCTCTTGACGCCGTTCCCGCTGCTGTGTGGTGTGGTGAGCCTGGCGCTGATCGTTACGCAAGGCGCGCATTTCCTGATCCTTCGCACCACCGGCGACGTGGCTGAGCGCTCGCGTAAAGCCGCCATCCTCTTTAACGCCATCCTGATCGCGACCTTCGCGCTTGCAGGCGTGTGGCTCGCTGCCGGGATTCCGGGTTATGCGATCACGGCGGGTGCGATTCCAGATGCGCCGTCCAATCCGCTCGCCAAGGAAGTCGTACAGCAAGCGGGTGCCTGGCTGGCCAACTACAGCCGCTATCCGGTAACCATCCTGCTGCCGGTGCTGGCTTTTGCCGCGATGTTCGCAGGTTTGTGGGCGGCTGTGCAGCGCAAGGGTGGCATCGCCTTTGTCGCGAGCAGTGTGGCTTGCGCCGGGGTGATCGGCACGGCTGGGGTCTCGCTCTTTCCGTTCGTGCTGCCATCGTCCAGTCATCCGCAAAGCAGCCTCACGGTTTGGGATGCGACTTCCAGCCATACCACGCTCGGCATCATGCTGGGGGTGGTGGTGATCTTCCTGCCGATTGTGGTGGCTTATACCAGCTGGGCGTATCGCATCATGCGCGGCAAGGTCACCAACGAGCTGGTCGAAAACAACAGCAAGTCGATGTATTAAAGGGGCGAAATATGATCTATCTCTTCTGGGCCATCGGCCTTGCCGCTGCGGTGATCGGCACGATTTACTGCATGGAAAAGTACGAGAAGAAGCAAGACAAGTAATTGATGTCTGCGATAAAAAATCCGCCCTTTCGGGCGGTTTTTTTATGAAGCCAGTTTTAAGGTGATGACGCCGGCAATAATCAGCAGCACGCCCATATAGCGCAGCAGGCTGGCCGGGTCGCCGTAGACAAAAATGCCGATCAGAAAAGTGCCCGCCGCGCCGATGCCGGTCCAGACCGCATAAGCTGTGCCGATCGGAATCTGCCTTTGCGCCAGCCACAAAAAGAATCCGCTCAAACCCATGCCCAGCACGGCAATCGTCACGCCTTTGGCGGTGCTGGCGCCGCCTTGCGCCATTTTCAGACCCACCGGCCAGGCGATTTCAAAGAGTCCGGCCAGAACCAGATATAACCACGCCATGGCTTTAATCCCCTAGTGTTGCGTTCAGTAGTTGCGCCAGTCGCAAGCCCGCTTGCCACATCAGATCGCGCGCCACTTCGGCGGCGTGCTGGGTATATTCCGGCGTGATCTCCTGCGTGGCCGGGCTGGCCTCGCCGCAGGCAAAGCCGGGCATCATGTCGTAAACCGCTTTGCGCGAGGTGTCGCGCACTTCCATCATCCATTGCGTGGGCGAATCGGCTTGCAGGGGCGGTAGGGATTCATCGCCGGCGAGCGAAGCCATCTTCAGCCCGCGCACCGAGGCGTCGTGATCCCAGTACTGGTGCAGCGTTTTGCTCTTGCCGTTGGCAAGCTGCGCTTTGATCTTGCTGCCCGAGCTGTCGTTGTTGCTGCCCGAATGCAGCGGCATATGCAGATCGCCCACTAAATGAGTGACAAATTTCAGCGCCTCGTTGCGCGCGCGCTGCGGCTGGCTGCGATCTTTCAGGATCGCGGCATGGCGGATGATGAGCTGGTCGACGCAAGCGCCATCCTTGCACTCACCCAGCGCATTGCTGCAAACCGGATTGGCGCGCACATGCCAGCCCTTGTAGCTGCCTTTGGGCGCCACGTCGCGGATTTCGTCGGCCCAGGAGGCGACTGCGGCCAGTGTGGTACGCCCGGATGGCTGCTCCTTGTTGTCGAGATCGTCTTTCAGCAAGGCGGCGACTTCGGCTCGGGCGGCGGGCATGAGTCGCGCTTCGGCGAGGCTGGCGATCGCGGCATGGCCGGCGCGGCTCCAGGCCCAGACCGGGCTGGTGGCGCACAGCAAAATCAGCAAAAGCAGACGTTTCATGATGCATTCCTGAAAAAAATGCCAGCCTGCGCGCGGTCAGCAAGCTGAGCCATTGGGGTAAATCCCAACTAGGGAAGCTCTGAATAAGTACTGCGAAGGCGCATTACTGCGTCGCGCGGTGCTCGAAA
>CAXYUI010000332.1:0-2186 GCA_964291975.1 uncultured Formivibrio sp.
TATGGAGTTTCCCCATGCGCGCCATTCTGGTTCGCCTGCACCGCTGGTTCGGCCTGTCGGCCGCACTGTTTTTGTTTGTCTCTGGACTCACCGGCGCGATCATTTCCTGGGATCACGAACTTGATGCGTGGCTCAATCCCAAATTGTTCCACGCCGAAAGCGCGGGAACGCCCATTCCGCCGCTGGAGCTCGCTCGCCACCTGGAAGCGCAAGACCCGCGCATCCAGGTGCGCTATATGACGCTCACCCACGAAGCCGGCCATGCGTTTACGCCCTTCTTGCAAGCCCGCGTGAACCCGGCCACCGGCAAACTGTTCGAGCCGGGCTACAACCAGATCGCGCTCGACCCGGTCACTGGGGCAACACAGGCCAAACGGCAGTGGGGCGAGATTTCGCTGTCGCGCGAAAACCTGCTGCCCTTTTTATACAAATTGCACTACAGCATGCACCTGCCTGAAGTCGGCGGTTTCGAAACAGGGGTGTGGCTGATGGGCCTGATTGCGATCGCTTGGGTGATTGATTGCTTTGTGTCGCTGTGGATTTCATTTCCGAAATTTTCGGCTTGGCGCAAGTCGTTTGCGTTCCGCTGGAAGGAAGGCGGCTACCGGCTGACGTTCGACCTGCACCGCTCGGGCGGGGTCTGGCTCTGGCTGGTGTTGCTGATGCTGGCAGTCACCTCGGTGTCGATGAACCTGCAATTTCAAGTTATGCGCCCCATCGTCTCTGCCTTCTCGACGCTATCACCCTCGCCGTTCGCCAGCCGCACCATGCTGCCGCCCGAAAAACCGGTGATCGCCCAAATCAGCCGCGAACAAGCCATCGCCATCGCCGAAAAAGAAGCACAAAAACGCGGATGGACTGATCCGGCCGGCGGCATTTTTGAATCCAGCGAATACGGCGTTTTTGGTGTGGGCTTTTTCCAACCCGGCAACGATCACGGCGACGGTGGACTCGGCAATCCCTGGATCTATATCGATTCGCAAACCGGCGCGCTCGCCGGCGATCAGGTTCCGGGTACCGGTAGCGCGGGCGACATCTTTATGCAGGCCATGTTCCCGCTGCATTCCGGGCGAATTTTCGGCCTTGCCGGCCGGATTCTGATCTCGCTGACCGGGCTGATGATTGCGGTATTCTGCGTAACCGGAGTGATGATTTGGGCGAAAAAACGACGGGCACGATTGAAGAAATCATCGCCGGACTGAATCATGTTTTTCTAATCAAGAAAGATTCGTCAACAGCGAGCGTAAACATTGTTTTATGATTCTGGCAGGCCTTCATCCGGAAGGCCGTTGAATACTGACTCTTTTGAAAGGATGTTCCGTATGAAGAAGCTGATTATCGTCGCCCTGCTGGCCTCCCCGCTCGCCGCCTTTGCTGCCGGTGAAAACAACGTCGGTTGCGGTCTCGGTTCCGCAATCTGGGCGGGTCAGAAAGGTATCGCACCGCAAATCCTGGCTGCCACCACCAACGGCACTTCGGCCAACCAGACCTTCGGCATCACCTCGGGCACCCTGGGTTGAACGCAAGATGGCGTCGTGCAATCCAAGTGGAAGATTGCCGTGTTTGTCGATGGCAACCGCCTGCAACTGGCGCGTGACGCCGCTTCCGGCCGTGGCGAAACGCTGGATGCGCTCGCCGCCCTGCTGCAAATTGACGCCGCCGACAAGGGCGCGTTCACCGATCTGACCAAGCAGCAATACAGCACGATCTTCGCGCAAACCGCATCGACCGAACAGATTGCTGCCCGCCTGCAAGCCGCGCTGTCTGCCAACGAGCGCCTGGCCAAATACGCTGCGGCCGTTTAATCAGACTTCCCGTCGCCCAAGGCCCCAACAGGGGCCTTTTTCATGAACAAGACCCTGTGCGCGCCATGATCCGTTTCCTTGCTCTGCTGTTGCTGGCTCTGCCGGTTTTTGCTTCCGATTATCTTGCCGAATTGCAAACGCGCGCACGCCAATCAAACCTGGCTGACGACCCACAATGGCGGGTGCTGGTGCACTATGCGCGCCAGCCCTTGCTGGGCTACACACGCAGCCTGGCCGACGATCCGGGCTTCTTCAATTCGCCTCAGGGCAAAACTGATCCACAAGCCGAACTGGATGCGACGCTGGCGCGCTTTTTTAGCGCCGATACCATCTCGCCAGTCCAGCAATATGCCCAATGTCGCTTTGCCGCCCGCTACCGCT
>CAXYUI010000333.1:0-2168 GCA_964291975.1 uncultured Formivibrio sp.
GGGCGGCTCAAGGCCTTGCTGGTGATGCTGGTCTGCTTTAGCGCCACCGCTTTTGCCGTGCGCTTGCTGTTTCCTTACCCGTGGTTGTTCTCGTTTGGGCTGGCGGTTTCGACTTTCTTTTTTGTGATGCTCGGCGCGCTCGGCGAGCGTTATGCGACGATCGCGACCGCTTCGGTGATTCTGGCGATCTACACGATGCTGGGCATCGCCCAGCACGCGGGGAGTGACGAGCATTTCTTGCTGCAGCCGCTCTTGTTGATTTCCGGTGCGGCCTGGTACGGCTGCATTTCGCTGCTGGCCGTGGCGCTGTTTCGCGATCAGCCGGTGCGCCAGTCGGTGGCGCGGGTTTTCGAAACGCTGGCCCGCTATCTGGAGAGCAAAGCCGAACTGCTGGAACCTGTGCGCGGGCGCGATATCAAGGCGCTGCGCATTGATTTGGCCACGCGCAATGGTCATCTCGTTGGTCTGATGAATCAGGCGCGGCAGATTCTGGTGCAATGGGCGCAGTCCCGTCATCCGGCGCGTGGCAGCCGCCGTTTTCTGCTGTGGTATTTTCTGGCGCAGGACGTTCATGAGCGCGCGAGTTCGGCGCATTACCCCTATGCCGAGTTGGCCGAAGCTTTTGCGCGCAGCGATGTGTTGTTCCGCTGCCAGCGGCTGGTGGCTTTGCAGGCCAAGACTTGCTTGCGTCTGAGCGAAGCCATCGCACAAGGCACGCCTTTCGAATATGGGCAGCAAGGCGCGCAGGCGCTGGAAGAACTGAATGCCTCGCTCGCTTCCGTGGCCTGCGAGAGCAAGCAGAGCGAGTCGCTGATCGAGTCGCTTGCCGATCTGTGCCGCAATATCAGTGCGATCGAAACCAGCCTCGCGCGCGCGGCTAACCCCGAGGATCTGGCTGAGTTGGCGGACAGTACGCTGCGCGATTCCGAACCGCAGAATCTTTCAGAAATGTGGCTGCGTTTCCGGCAGCAGTTCACCCCGGCTTCGCGCCGTTTCCGCCACGGATTGCGTCTGTCGATCGCGCTCTTTCTGGGCTACGGGCTGCTGCAACTCTTGAATTTGCCGCAAGGCTACTGGGTTATGTTGACGACGGTGTTTGTCTGTCAGCCCAATTTCAGCAGCACCTGGACGCGACTTGGGCAGCGGATGAGCGGCACCGTGGCGGGCTTGTTGTTTACCACACTGTTTATTTCCGCTTTCCCGCATCCTTTGGCGCAGCTCGCGCTGTTGCTGGCTTCTGGCGTGCTGTTTTTTGCGACTCGCGCCGAGCGTTATGCGCTGGCTACAGCCTGCATCACCACCTTGGTTTTGCTCTGTTTCAACCAGTTTGGCAGCAGTTATGCGCTGGTTTGGCCGCGCCTGCTCGATACCATCCTGGGTTGTTTGCTGGCGGTGGGGGTGGTGGCTGTGATTCTGCCGGATTGGCAAAGCCGCCGACTGCATCAGACCATGGCGCATGCGCTCGAATCGATTGGCGTCTATCTGGGCGAAACGCTGCGCCAGTACCACGGTGGCAAGAACGACGATATTGCTTACCGCATTGCCCGGCGTGATGCGCACAATGCCGATGCCGAACTCACCAGTACGTTGACCAGCATGTTGAAAGAGCCGGGGCGTTACAAGCTGGCGCCCGATATCGCCTATCAGTTCCTGTGCAGTAGTCACACGCTGCTCGGCTATGTTTCGGCGCTCGGCGCGCACCGTGAGCGCGTGGCCGAGTGGCAATGTGAGGCGGCCATTCGCAGCGCGGAACAGCATATCCAGGCGCGCTTGGCCGCAATTGCGGCTGCGCTGGCCAGCCACAGCCAAGTCTTGCCCGCCGATGCCGGGATGCCCGCTGCGCCGTTGGCCGCCGGCTTGGATCATGCCGACGGGATTGAGCGCCGTGTTATCCGCCAACTTGCTTTGATCGAATCGCATTTGCCGGAGCTGTCTGAACTTGCGAATGCTTTACCGCGTTAAGCGGAGGCGCGTTGAGCTAGGCTGGCGACGTTTTTGCCAGGTTGTACCGAAAAGGAACTTTGCGCAGGTTTTGACTGTCCTCATTGGGCACTGAACGGCGTCTGCGCGCCTCCGGGCTGTTGAATCCGGAAAAGTAAGTTTGCAAGCAGTGCGTCTTGCCGGGTGTGAAAACATCGCAAGCATAGGGCTTGCTTGGTAGAATGCGC
>CAXYUI010000334.1:0-2154 GCA_964291975.1 uncultured Formivibrio sp.
CGATTGGATCTTCGACCGTGAGAATATGGCCGTATTCGTTTTCATTAATGAAATTGACCATGGCGGCCAGCGTGGTCGATTTACCCGAACCGGTCGGACCTGTCACCAGCACCAAGCCCCGCGGATTCTGGGCGATCTCCTGGAACACGCGCGGCGCATTGAGCTCTTCCAGCGACAGAACCTTGGACGGAATCGTCCGGAATACAGCGCCTGCGCCTCGTTGCTGATTAAAGGCATTGACCCGAAAACGCGCCAGATTGGGGATTTCGAAGGAGAAATCGCATTCCAGCGTATCTTCATAAATCTTGCGCTGGCCATCATTCATGATGTCGTACACCATGTCGTGGACATCTTTGTGATCCAGCGGCGGTAAATTGATGCGCCGTACGTCACCGTGCACGCGAATCATCGGAGGCAATCCGGATGACAAATGCAAATCAGAAGCCTTGTTCTTGACTGCAAAAGCAAGCAGCTCGGAAATTTCCATTTATTAATTTCCCCTCAAGGGCGAAAATAGACCCGTAACAAATACAGATTCAAAGACAAAAATCATTATGGCAATGTTATTCACAGCATGGCAAGGCGTGCTGCAACGCATCAGCAACGCATTGACTGACGCCAACCGTCCGCAGGGCGATTGCAAGCTGTTAGCTGTCAGCAAAACATTCCCGAGCGAAGCCATTCGTGCGCTTTACCAGCACGGCCAGCGTGACTTTGGCGAAAATTACGTTCAGGAGCTTTGCCACAAAGCGGCCGAGCTAAGCGATTATCCGGATTTGATCTGGCACTTTATTGGCCCACTGCAAAGCAACAAAACTCGCGCGGTTGCCGAAACCGCGCACTGGGTGCATGCGGTTGATCGTTTGAAAATCGCCGAACGATTATCCGCGCAGCGCCCTGCCCTATTGCCTGATTTGCAGATTTGCCTGCAAGTCAACGTCTCTGGCGAAGCGAGTAAATCCGGCGTCGCCGAAGACGAACTCCTGACCTTGGCTCTGGCGGTGGCGCGTTTGCCCCGCCTGCGTTTGCGTGGTCTGATGTGCATTCCAGAGCCAACTTCTGACAGGGAAGTTCTGACCCAACGCTTCGGTCGACTGCACGAACTTTTTACCGAGCTCAATGCCGCAGGCTTAGGTCTTGATACACTCTCGATGGGCATGTCAGCCGATCTGGAAGCGGCCATCGCGGGCGGCAGCACCATGGTGCGCGTCGGATCAGCCCTCTTTGGTGCGCGTAACTATTCGTAACCAGAAAGATTCGTTTCTTTGCGATTCGATGCCCTGTTCAGCACACATCAGCGCTGAACTGTTGTCATCGCAACCTTGTTGATTTTTCTTGCTGGTGCCACTCCTGACACCAGCAAGGCTTCGTAAAAGACTGGAATACAGATGAAGATTACTTTTATCGGCGGCGGCAATATGGCCACGGCCATGATCGGCGGCATGGTAGCTCAAGGTTTTTCTGCCAGCGACATTCACGTGGTCGACCCGAGTGAGGCTCGCCAAAAAGAGCTGACCGCACAATTTGGCGTCACATGCACCTTGCCGGGCGCGCCTTTGCCCCCCAGCGACGCCCTTGTCTTTGCCGTCAAACCGCAACAATTGCGCCAAGTAGCGAGTGAGCTGAAGGGTCAAATTGGTCAAGCACTGGTGATTTCGATTGCCGCAGGCATCCGCGCCGACACCTTGAGCCGCTGGCTCGACGGTCATTCCCGCGTAGTGCGCGTGATGCCCAATACGCCGGCTCTGGTACAAGCGGGTATTTCCGGTGTCTTTGCCAGCGCGGGCGTCAGCAGTAGCGATCGCGCGCTCACCGAACGCATTTTGACTTCGATCGGCGAGTTCGTCTGGGTCGACGATGAAGCCGACATGGATGGCATCACGGCCATTTCAGGATCTGGCCCCGCCTATGTGTTCTACTTCATCGAAGCACTGCAAGCCGCCGCGCGCGCCCAAGGATTCGGGCCAGAAATTGCCCAAAAATTGGCCTATCAGACCTTTGTCGGCTCAGTGAAATTGGCGCTCGCCAGTGAAGATGATGCCGCCACCTTGCGAGTCAAAGTCACCTCCAAGGGCGGAACAACCGAACGGGCGATCAACGCGTTTGAAAACAGCCAGCTACGCGCCACCATCATTGGCGCCGCCGGTGCTGCGG
>CAXYUI010000335.1:0-2150 GCA_964291975.1 uncultured Formivibrio sp.
AAACCAGCCGCCATCTCGCGTACCCATTCAATGCCATCAGGATGAAAATCGGCGTTGCGGTCGAGCACCTTGCTCACCGGCCAGATGCCGCTCGCCACCAGGGTGTAGCCGGGCTGATAGTTGTGCTCTTCCTTGCGATCCAGCATCGTGATGCGTGCGCCATCGAGCATGGCGCATAAGCGCGACGCCACCGCGATCCCGCCCAAACCGCTGCCGGCGATCACGATATGCGCTGAGGTTTTGATCTTGGTTTTCTGGCAGGCGGCCAGACCCGTTGCCGCCAAAAGTGGAATGGTGCCCAGCAGCAGAAAATCACGCCGGCCGGGATCAGGAAGGGATTCGTTCATTGCCATCTACTCCAGTTCGCCTCGCGGCCATCCTTACTTGATAGCCTCTGAACGGACTGATTGGCAAAGCACGAACCGGATTAAATCCTGCGAGCGGCGTGGCATTTATCCAATAAAAACCGGGGCATACAGCCCCGGCAATACACGCTTGGTTTCTTTACTGGATCGCCAGCCGGTGATGCGTGGATGCCGCCACCCGCTTGGGCAGCGTCAATTCCAGCACGCCGTTTTCAAATTTGGCGACCGCCGTGGCGTCGTCGACTTCGGTTTCCAGCCGGAAACTGCGCGCAACCTTGCCAACATAGCGTTCCGAGCGGATCACCCGCTCCCCTTCTTTTTCTTCCTTTTCCTGCCGGGTTTCGGCTTCGATGCGCACCAGATTGCCATCGATTTCGACTTTGATGTCTTCCTTGTTCACGCCAGGAAGATTGGCATGCACCGTGTAAGCCTTATCATCTTCACGCAAGTCGATATCGAGCCTCGGGCCGCCTTCCAGATCGACCGGACGCACGAAAAAACCACGGAAGAGATCATCCATTCCACGCAGGGGATCATCCAAGAGATGATCGAGATTGCGACGAATCAGACTGCCCATGATAGATCCACCTCCTTTCAACGATCAGGCAGGGCAAACAACTTGCCCTCCTGATTCAGCCTAGGCCGCGGCTTCGGCTCAGCCATGACTTGCATCAAAATCAGCGGTTTGCACCCTGCCGTATAGCGGCTAAAATTGCGCCCCGCCATCAGGAGTTCGCCATGATCTGGTTCCGCCATCTGCAAATTTATCGTCTCGCGCCCGACCACGGTCTGAACGCCGAAAAAATCGCCACCGATCTGGCGCGCCGCCCGCATATTTCCTGCGGCAGCCAAGATCTGTTCAGTCAGGGCTGGGTGCCGCCCGCGCCGCATATGCCCGATTTGTATGCCGTTGCACAAGGCGGCGCAGTACTGGTTTGCCTCAAAACCGAAGAAAAAATCCTGCCCAGTTCCGTGGTCAAGCAACAGGCTGAGGAGCGCATCGCCCAGATCGAAGCCGAAGAAAATCGCAAGATCGGCCGGCGCGAAGCCAAGGAAATGCGCGAGCAGATCACCATGGAACTCTTGCCGCGCGCTTTTGTGAAAACCGGCCGTCAGCGCGCGCTGATTGATCTGCAACAGAATCTGATCATTGTGGAAAGCGGTTCGGCCGCCAAAGCCGAGAACCTGCTCTCCATCCTGCGCGAAACCATAGGCAGCCTGCCCAGCCGCCTGATCCAGACCCAAGTCACTCCGCAGACCGCAATGACCAACTGGCTGGAAAGCGGCGCGCCTGCGCCTTTTGCGCTCGATGCCGATTGCGAGTTGAAATTCCCCGGCGACGGCGGTGCGGTCGCGCGCTTTTCCCGCCAGAATCTCGATGCCGATGAGGTCAAGCAGCATTTGGCCAGCGGCAAACTCGCCACCCGGCTCGGTCTGGAATGGCAGGAACGCATTGCTTTCCAGTTAACCGAAAAGCTGGAAATCAAGCGGCTGACCATGCTGGAAACGCTGCAAGAAAACATCAAGGACATGGATGCGCACGATCAGGCCGCGCTGTTTGACGCCAGTCTGGCGCTGGCAATTGGCGAATGGCGCGAGTTCATTCCGGCGCTGATCGAGACGCTGGGTGGTGAGCTGGCCTAACGATCGCCCACCAAAAAAACCCCGCGCCCCAATCAGGACGCGGCGTTTTTTTTGTGAAAATCAAATCACTTCCAGCTCGGCCTGTGGGCTGCCTGCGGCTTTCATCGCTTGCAGGATGGCGAGCAGGTCTTGCGGCGTGGC
>CAXYUI010000336.1:0-2150 GCA_964291975.1 uncultured Formivibrio sp.
GTGACCAGCGGCGGGCTGGGCGATGGCGGTGCGATCGGCACCGATGGCGCATCCGAAGATCCCGACGATGCAGTGGGCGGCGATGTATCGATCTGCGGCAGCGATATTTCCGGCAATCAGGGCTACGGCAATGGCGGCGGCGCGTATGTCTGGGTCTATCCGCCTGATCGTGTGGTGATTGACCGCGTCAATGTGAGCAACAATGCGGTCGGCGCCAACGGGCGCAACAACAATGGCCTCGGTGGCGGGATGCGGGTCAGCAATGGTGAAATTGTCATTCGGCGCTCAAGCTTTATTTCCAATACCAGCAACAACAATGGCGGCGGGTTGTATCTGGATTGCGCGCCGAGTTGCCAGCTCATCAACAGCACTTTTTACGGCAATAGCGCCAAAGCTTATGGCGGCGCGGTGTTTGGCGACGGGCATGAAAGCCGTTTTGTGACCTATGCCGGCAATAGCGCGGGCGGCCATGGCGGTGCGATTTTTGGCAAGAATTTCATCGCCAATAACAGCATTTTCAGTGACAACAGCGCCGGCAATCCTTGGGGACAGGCCATGCATTGCAGCTCGACCGGCACCGGGAAAAATGTCCTGCAATGGCTTTCGGCCAAAGCGGGCGCCGGGAGCGATCTGTGCGTGAGCAGCGTCATCGCGGTCGATCCTTTGCTGGCCTCGCTGGCCGACAATGGCGGCTCGACCCGAACCATGCTGCCCGCAGCCAAAAGCCCGATTCAGGGCATTGGCGATGCTTGCCCGGCCAGTGACCAGCGCGGTGTGAGCCGATCTGCCTCGCAATGCGATATCGGTGCCGTGGAATTGCCATGAAAACCGTGACTGCGGCAGGGCGCATCTGAAGCTTTGGCGATGGCGCGCGGTGACAAAAGGGCGATTCGCATGAATCGCCATTTTTACATGGGATGGTGGCCCGATTCGGAGGGTGGTTCGCTGAACCGTTGGCGGTAATCCTTGGCGAATTGGCTCAGATGGGTAAAACCCCATGAATGGGCGATGGTAGAAATCGTCGCGTCACCGCGTTTGATTTGCCGACGCACTTCATTGAGCCGCCGCCAGCTTGAGCGCCGATCCGTTCACCACTTTCAAGCGGGTGATGCTGCCGCTGATTTCATTGGGCGTGACTTTGAGCGCAGCCACCTTGTTTGACGAAGTGGTGGTGACTCTCTTTCTGGCAGACCCACTGCCATCGAGGTTGCCAAGGCCGGTGTTCAGCGGCATCCGCGAAAACATCAGCTCCAGCATCGCGGTGATGGCTACACCCTGGTCGTGATTTCGTTGCTGATGCTGGAATACCTGCACTGTCGCGCCGAAAAGCTGCAGCTGGCAGCGAAGTCAGGCGAAAATCCGCAGCGCGCCCTGCTTGGGTGCGAATTTTGATGATATGCACTGAAAACAGGCAGATTTTGTTGGAGAATACGGCTCGCAAATATTGCGGATCGCGCAAAACAGGGCTACAACCGCAATCCCGCAGAGCGCAGCGCTGGCATGCAATCTGCTCATCGAGACCCCGTTCGACGCAGTCGCGCCACGGGCGGGGCAAGACGGACCTCTAATTTTGTAGTGACAACTTGCCGCAAGGCACAACAAAGGAACCCTCGCAATGAAAAAACTGACCATGACCCTTGCCGTCGCTGGTGCGCTGGCTTCGATGCCGGTTTTTGCGGCCGAAATCGGTATTGTCAAAGGCGACGATGCTGGTACTTACAAGCTGCAAGGCAGCAATACTTCGGTCGGTCTGTATGGCTTTGTGCATCTGGATGTGATCAAGAACTTCCAGCAAGACGGCGGCTGGGCTTATGACTCTGGCGCTGTGGGCGCTGACAGCCGCAAGGGTCTGATGCAAATGACCGCGGAATCTTCGCGCCTCGGCTTCAAGAGCGTGACCAAGGCCGATGTCGGCACGGTTCGCACCAAGGTCGAAGGCGATTTTGCTGCTAATGGCCAATTCCGTCTGCGTCATGCCTATGGCGAAATCAAGTCGGGCAGCAACACCTATCTGGCCGGCAAGACCTGGGATCTGTTTGCTGATCTCGACGCCGCTCCGGAAACCCTGGACTTTGGCGCCCCGGCCGGCATCGCCCTCGACCGTCCGGAACAGCTGCGCTTCACCACTGAAACTGGCGCCGGCACTCTGG
>CAXYUI010000337.1:0-2147 GCA_964291975.1 uncultured Formivibrio sp.
CAACAAACGCAGAGGGCAACCGCACGAGGGGAGGGTGAATTGGCCGTGAAATACCCCCCCCGGCGTTCGGCGCGTCGGGGACAGGTTTAGTCCAGCGCCTTGCTGACGATCTCAAAGGTGTCGCTCGACAAACCTGCGGTCGCGCGAATGCGGGCAAGTTCTTCCTGCATCATGCTGCGGCGCTGCGGTTCCATCTTTTTCCAGCGATTGAAACACGCGGCCAGTCGTGCGGCGATCTGCGGGTTGATCGCATCGAGTTCAATAATCCGGTCGGCGGCAAAGGCGTAGCCATAGCCGTCGGCGGCGTGAAAGTGCGGCAGGTTCTGCTGGCAGAATGCGCCAATCAAAGAGCGCACCTTGTTCGGATTTTTGAGCGTGAAGGCCGGGTGTTCCATCAACTTTTGCACACGCGATAGCGCGCCGGGGCGGCGGGTGACGGCTTGCAGCGCGAACCATTTGTCCATGACCAGCGCGTCACCCTGCCAGCTTGCGGCAAAGTCGGCGAGCTGCGCTTCGCCACCGTCGCGGTTGACCAGCGCAATCAGCGCGGCCAGCCGGTCGGTCATATTGTCAGCGCGCTTGTATTGCGTGACGAGCAAGTCGCTGACCATGGTTTCGTCGAGCTCGGCCAGATAATCCAGACACACATTCTTCAGGCTGCGCCGCGCCACATCGCGCCCTTCATAGCGGTAAGGTGCGCCGTCGTTGAGCTTTTGATAGGTGGTCAGCAGAGGCTGGCGCAGCTCGCGGGCGAGCTGCTGCTTGATGGTCTTGCAGATGGCAGACAAGCGCGCCGGATCGATTTCATCCAGTTCTTCAAAGAGCGCGGCTTCGCGCGGCAGTTGCAGCATCAGCGCCACCAGCGCCGGATCAAGATGCTCGTCGGCCAAGAGGCTGGCCAGCGCTTGAACCAAGCTTTGCGGTGCGCGGCACGCCTCGGCGGCGGTTCCGCTGCGATACAGATCAAGCAGCAGGCGGGTCGCGTAGGTGTTCGCGGCCTCCCAGCGGTTGAAAGCGTCCGAATCGTGCGCCATCAAAAAGACCAGTTCATCTGGCGTGTAGGCGTAGTCGAGCTTCACCGGCGCCGAAAAATCGCGCAGCAAGGACGGCACGGGCTGGCAGGGCACGTTTTCAAACACAAACGTTTCAACCGGCTGGCGCAGTTCCAGAATCCGCGTAGTCGGCGCGTTTTCAGTCTCTTCGCCGGCAAACACCAGCGGCAGGTCGTGGCCGCGCCGGTCGATCAGGCCCACGGCAAACGGAATATGGAAAGGCAGCTTTTCTGCCTGACCTGGCGTGGCCGGACAAGATTGTGCGACGGTCAGCGTGTAGCGGTGATGTTCTGCATCGTACTGACTGGCCACCGAAAGACGCGGCGTGCCCGCCTGGCTGTACCAGCGCTTGAACTGTTCCAGATCCGCGCCGTTGGCGTCCGCCATTGCGGCGACAAAATCATCGCAGGTCACGGCCTGACCGTCGTGGCGGCGGAAGTAGAGTTCCATCCCTTTGCGGAAACCCTCGCGCCCCAAAAGCGTGGCCTGCATGCGCACGACTTCCGAGCCCTTTTCGTAGATCGTCATCGTGTAAAAATTGTTGATCTCGAGGTAGGTGTCCGGGCGCACCGGATGCGCCTGCGGGCCGCCATCTTCGGCGAACTGCATTTCGCGCAGCGTGCGCACGTTCTGGATGCGCTGAACCGGGCGGCTGCCGATGTCGCTGGAGAATTCCTGATCGCGGTAAACGGTGAGGCCTTCTTTCAGGCTGAGCTGGAACCAGTCGCGGCAGGTCACGCGGTTGCCGGTCCAGTTGTGGAAATATTCGTGCGCCACCACCGACTCGATGCCGTCAAAATCGGCGTCGGTCGCGGTGTCGGGCTTGGCCAGCACATACTTGGTGTTGAAGATGTTGAGGCCCTTGTTTTCCATCGCGCCCATGTTGAAGTCGCCGACGGCGACGATCATGTAATGGTCGAGGTCGCATTCGAGGCCGAAGCGTTGTTCGTCCCAGCGCATCGATTTTTGCAGAGCTGCCATGGCGTGCGGGCACTGGTCGAGCTTGCCCGGTTCGACGTAGATGGCCAGCTGCACGCTGCGCCCGGAGGCGGTGGTGAAACTGTCGAACAGGCCATCCAGCTTGCCGGCGACCAC
>CAXYUI010000338.1:0-2131 GCA_964291975.1 uncultured Formivibrio sp.
TGTCTCAAAGGGCAGGGTGGGTGTGCGCGCCAAGAGCCACAGATAGTTGCGATCTGGGCTGGAGACGAGCGAGTACTGGTAATCGGGGTCGAGTTCGATGTTGTTGTACCTGCCGTAAAACGGGCCGAAGAACGAGACTTTCAGCGCGCCGACATCGCGCTCGCCAACGAATTTCGCCACGCCTTCGGCCTCCTGCCATTTCCCCTTGGCGGCGTTGTAGCCGCGATTGATCACTTTGATTGTGCCGTCCGGGTTGGTGGTGTACGTTGCGCTGACTTTGGAAAGCCCGCGCTCGAAGGAATGATCGAGTCGAACGATTTCGTACCACTCACCGGTATAACGACTGACATCAAAAGGCTTTACAACACTAAGGCCTTCAGGAATGGCGACGCAGCCGGTCAAGGCCAAAAAGAAGAGAGAAAATAATCGGCGCATGGTGAACTCCTGATGAGATGGATTTGATCTGAGGGAAAATGTGAGACTTGCAAGGGTCATGATCATTTTATGCGGTCGACGGATCAGACCGACGGTAAAAAACGGGTATTATTCTTGCAGTTTTTTTGGGCGGGATTTCCTGTGAAACGCGTTGCAATTCTGGGCGGCGGTTACGCCGGCATGGCGGCGGCGACCGAGCTGACCGCAAACGGTCATCGGGTTACGGTCTTTGAAGCGGGTAAGGTGCTGGGCGGGCGGGCGCGCGGCGTCAAACTCGACGGACTGAACCTCGATAATGGTCAGCATCTGGTCATCGGCGCTTATACCGAAATGCTGCGCCTGATGCGCCAAGTGGGCGTTGATCCGGAGCGGGCTTTTCTGCGTAAACGGCTGGATTTAACGGTTGAGCCAGGTTTTCGTTTGCGATGCCCTTATTTGCCGGCGCCCCTGCACTTGGCTGGCGGCCTGCTGACTTTGCGTGGGCTCAACCTCAAGGCACGATGGCAGTTGGTGCAAACCTTGCGCAAAGTGCAATCGCAGGATTGGCGCTTGCATCGAGATTTGCGTGTCTCGCGCTGGTTGGAGCTTGAAAAACAGCCGGAGCAACTGATTTCCCGTTTTTGGCAGCCGCTCACTTTGGCTGCGCTCAATACCCCGCTCAACAAAGCTTCAGCGCAAGTGCTGTTGAATGTCTTGCGTGATAGTCTGGGCGGCGCACGCGAAGCATCCGATCTGCTTTTCCCTAAAGTTGATTTTTCGATGCTCTTTCCCAAGCCTGCTGCTCTGTGGATTACCGGCCTGGGGGGCGAAATCCGGCTGGGCGTAATGGTCAAGGCGCTGCGCAAGCTGGCTGATGGCTGGCAGGTGAATGAGGGTGAAGAGCGCTTCGATGAAGTAATCTGCGCCTTGCCGCCGCATCGCGTGGCCATGGCGCTGTCGGGCTTTCCTGAGTTGCTGCCTCTGTGCAAGCAACTATTGGAGTGGCAATACCAGCCGATCAGCACCGTGTATCTGCAATATGCGCCCTCTGTGCGCCTGCCTCGCCCAATGGTTGGCTTGGCTGATTCGGTTGCGCAATGGGTTTTTGATCGAGGTCACACGCATGACACGCCGGGCATGATTGCCGTAGTCATCTCTGCGGAAGGTGAGCATCAACATCTTGCGAGGGAAGCGCTGATGGCACGAGTGCAGGAAGAATTGCATCACCATCTTGGTTTACCCAAAAGGGCGGAGCGGCGTGGTTTGATTGCAGAGAAATTGGCAACCTTTGCCTGTGAGCCGCAACTGCTGCGTCCACTCAATCAAACTCGCATTCCGGGTCTTTGGTTGGCGGGTGACTATACGGCTGGAGATTTACGCGACTAACCCGCGACACTAGAAGGCGCGGTTCGAAGTGGCGTGGCCGCTGCGCGCGGGGTGATCGGAAATCAGGAAGGCTAATTGACGCAGAGATGGAGCTTGCCTAGGCAACGCGGGGAATGGCATGCGGATGCTCTACTCGAGCGCGTTGATTTGATCTGTTCGTGCAGATTCGGTTCGGGTGCATTGATTTTTTGTTTTGGGTGGAAGGCTTTTGCTGTCTACTTTTCTCAAATTTGTCCACACAGCGCCTGCACGGAATCCAGAAAGCAAAAAGCCCAACCGGCAAGGCTGGGCTAAGTGCTTTGTTCACTTGGGGGGGGGTGGCGGAATCGAA
>CAXYUI010000339.1:0-2128 GCA_964291975.1 uncultured Formivibrio sp.
CGGCTTTTGGCGATACGAAATCCGCCTTTCTATCGCTGATTGGCCCGAACGGGGCTTGGGAGCTTTACGACGGAAGCTTGCGCGTGCGCGACGCGGATGGCCGCAATCTCATCGACGGCTTTGATGACCACTATTACTTCGATCTGATCCGTGAAGAGGTCAAACCGTGGTCATATATGAAGTTTCCGTATCTGGCCCAGTTTGGCCATGAGCGCGGCTATTACCGCGTCGGCCCGCTGGCGCGCATCAATACCTGCGATTTCGCGCCGACCGAACGCGCCGAGCTCGCTCGGCAGGAGTTCATGAGCTGGGGCGGCGGCAAACCCGTGCAAGCGCCACTGGCGGAACATTGGGCGCGCATGATTGACACGCTTTTGTGCGCAGAAACTATCCGCGAACTCTTGCTTGATCCGGACATCACAGGCACGGACTTGATGACGTCCGGCCCCAGGCTGAACGAGGGCATAGGCGTGATCGAAGCGCCGCGCGGCACGCTGATCCACCATTACCAGATCGACGACAACGACCTGATCGCCAAGGCCAATCTGATCGTCTCGACCACGCACAACAACCACGGCATGAACGATTCGGTGCGTGCGGTCGCCGCGCAGTATTTCGACGGGCGCGAGATCACCGAAGGCCTGCTCAACCGCATCGAAATCGCCATCCGCGCCTATGACCCGTGCCTGTCGTGCGCGACGCACGCGCTCGGCAAGATGCCACTGCAAATCGAATTGCGCGACGCCGATGAAACCCTGATCGAAACCGTCAGCCGCAATAGCGACGGTGCTTTGCAAAGGATCACCCCATGAAGCCCCCGATTCTGATTCTGGTCTGCGGCAATCCGAGCCGCGGCGACGATGCGCTCGGTCCCTTGCTCGCTGCCAAGCTCGAAAGCTGGCTGCCTGAAATCGGACTGGATCGCCAAATCGAAGTGCAATGCGAAATGCAGTTCAATGTCGAACATGCCATTGATCTGGCAGCCCGCAGCCATGTGCTCTTTATCGACGCAGCCTGCGATTTGCCCGCGCCTTATCTGTACGGCCCACTGCGCCCCTGCCGCGATGAAACGCTGAGCACGCACGCCACAAGTCCGGCCGGGATCGTGTGGCTGGCGGAACATGTCCTCGGACAAAACCTGCCTTCGTGTGAGCTATTGCGGGTATCGGCGCGCGAATTCGGTCTGGGCAACGGA
This sequence comes from uncultured Formivibrio sp., assembly GCA_964291975.1. Classification (GTDB taxonomy): domain Bacteria; phylum Pseudomonadota; class Gammaproteobacteria; order Burkholderiales; family Chitinibacteraceae; genus CAXYUI01. Next base: position 1,196 of record CAXYUI010000339.1, read on the forward strand.
CTCAGTCCGCATGGAAGGCGATCACTGGCGGCAGCTTGGGTGCGCCTGCGCGACTGGTGTCTGACCCACTACCGGGAAGAAGCCCATGCATGAATTGAGTCTGGCCGAAGAAATTGCCACGATTGTCGAGCGTCACGCTCAAGGGCGCAAAGTCAGCGCAGTCATGCTGACCATCGGCGAGCTCGCCGGCGTTGAAATCGATTCTTTGTGTTTTTTTCTGGAAAGCACGCTCAAGGAAGTCGCTATCTTGATCGACCGACCTGCCGCGCTCGCGCGCTGCCTGGTGTGTGGCTTGGAGCAACGCCCCGAGTTCAGGCAAGCGCCCTGCGCCGCCTGTGCTTCGCGCGAGCTGGAAATCCTCTCTGGCGCGCAATTCAAAGTCAGTCAGATCCGTTTTGCCGAGACGAAGCATGTGTAGCGTCTGCGGCTGCGGCCATCCCGATCCGCGTCGCAAAGCCATCGCGGGCAGGATTCAGCTACCCGGCCACGGAGCGGTCATTGCTGCCGATCAAATTTTGGAAATTGAGGAAGACATCCTCGCGCGCAACGATGTGATCGCCGCGCAAAACCGCGCGCGCTTGGCCACCCTGCACATCCTGGCGCTCAATCTTGTTTCCAGCCCCGGCTCGGGCAAAACGACGCTGCTGGTTGAAACACTCAAACGTCTGCAAGCCGATTATCCAGTCGCGGTCATCGAAGGCGATCAGCAGACCGAACTCGACGCCGAACGCATCCGCGCTGCGGGCGCGGCGGCCATCCAGATCAATACCGGTCACGGCTGCCATCTGGATGCGCAGCAGGTTGCGCGCGCGCTCGATCAGCTGGCTTTGCCGGACAACGGATTCCTGTTTATCGAGAACGTCGGCAATCTGGTCTGCCCTGCCGGCTTCGACTTGGGCGAAGCAGCCAAGGTCGCCATTCTGTCGGTCACCG
>CAXYUI010000340.1:0-2121 GCA_964291975.1 uncultured Formivibrio sp.
CGCTCTTGCAAGTAGTTGCGCAAATCGATCAGGCTCATGCAGTTCTCCTTCAGGCTGCTGCGGGCTTGCGACGCCCCACTCGCGCGCAGGCCATGATGATGGCGGCCAGAATGCCGGCCATTAGCGCGGTGTAGGCGATGGACTGCCCCGGGTGGCGGGCGAAATTGCCCAACTGGTAAAACACGGTCGCGGCGGCGTAGCCGGTAAAGAAAGTCCAGAGTGCGGTCGCGGTCATCCACTTCATGCCCAGCTCGTTGCGCACCGCGCCGTTGGCGGCGACGCAAGGCGTGTAGAGCAGGATGATGAGCAGGTAGGCAAACGCGCCGATCCCGCCGTCAAACCGCTTTTGCATGGCCTGAAATACGCCGCTGTCGGCTTCGAGCTCTTCGGCGGCAGCTTCCTGGTCGCCAACATATTCCACATTCACGCCCAGTGGGTCGGTCAGGCTGCTGCCCAGATCCGCCAGATTGTCCGGAATGGTTTGCAGCGCGCTGACGAGTTTGTCGCCAAGCGTGGTTTCTTCTTCATCTTCGGCTTCTGCGCCGCCATCGGCGCTGGCGTACAGCGCGTTGAGCGTGCCGACCACGGCTTCTTTGGCGAGGATGCCGGTAAACAGACCCACGGCGGCTTGCCAGTTGTTTTCTTCGATGCCGATCGGTTTGAAGATCGGGACGATTTGGTGGCCGACTGCAGCAAGTACCGATTTTTCGCTGTCTTCATTGCCGAAGCTGCCATCGGTGCCGACTGAATTGAGGATGCTGAGCACCATCACCATCGGCACGATGATCTGGCCGGCGTTGATCACGAAATCGCGCAGGCGATCCCACGAGCGGCGCAGCACGGTGAACGCGGTCGGAATGTGATACAGCGGCAATTCCATCAGGAAGGGCGCGGCATCGCCTTTAAGCAGGGTCTTTTTCAGCAAGAAGCCAGTGAGGATGGCGACCAGAATGCCGATCAGATACAGCGCAAACACAATGTTCTGCCCGTTTTCCGGGAAGAAAGCCGCAGCGAACAGGGCATAAACCGGCAGACGGGCACCACAGGACATAAACGGCGCCATCAGGATGGTCATGATGCGGTCGCGCTTATGTTCCAGCGTGCGCGCCGCCATGATCGCCGGGATATTGCAGCCAAAACCCACGATCAGCGGCACGAAAGATTTGCCCGGTAGACCGATGGCGCGCATGGCGCGATCCATCACGAAAGCCGCCCGCGCCATATAACCGGAGTCTTCCAGAATCGACAGCGCGATATACAGGCAGCCGATCACCGGGATAAAGGTCGCCACAGTCTGGATGCCGCCGCCCGCGCCATCGGCGAGCAGCACTTTCAGCCATTCCGGCGCACCGAGCGATTCAAGCAGGCCGCCGAAACCGTCGACAAAGATCGCGGCGAAAGCCTGATCGAAAAAGTCGATAAAGGCGCTGCCGACGTTGATCGAGAACAGGAACATCAAATACATGATGGCCAGAAAGATCGGGATCCCCAGCACGCGGTGCAGCACGATCTTGTCGATCTTGGTGGTCAGCCCGCGCGAAACCTGGCCGATCACGCGGCGCGCTTCGGCGCTGACTGAATTTGCAAAGCGGTAGCGCGCATCGGCGACCAGAATGTCGGCGTCCAGACCTTCGGCTTTTTCGATGGCGATGAGCTGGCTTTTGACAGCGCTGCCCATGGCGGCGCACAGGGTTTCAGCGTGGTGATCGCCTTCGAGCAATTTGATCGCCAGCCAGCGCGCCGGCAGCGGGCGGGGCAGGCTGATTTTTCCAATTTCGGGCAAAAGCGCATCAATCGCGGTTTCAATGGTCGGCGCAAAATCAAGCGCAATACCAGCGTTGCTGGCTTCATGGGCGACGATGGCTTTTTTTAGCGCGTCCAGGCCGTGCTTGCGGGTGGCGATGACCGGCACGACCGGGCAGCCCAGGCGGCGCGACAGCGCTTCGGCATCGATTTCCACGCCTTGTTCGTGCGCGGCGTCGATCATGTTCAGCGCCACCATGACCGGTACGCCCAGTTCAAGCAATTGGGTGGTCAGGTACAGATTGCGTTCCAGATTGGAGGCATCGACGATGTTGACGAAAAAGTCGGCCTGGCCGGAAAGCGCGTAATCGCGCGCGA
>CAXYUI010000341.1:0-2115 GCA_964291975.1 uncultured Formivibrio sp.
GTTCTTGGTGTTGGGCGACGAGATGTTCACCGCGACATAGCTGGCGTGTTCGTACACCTTCTCCAGGCAGAGCAAGTAATCGTCCACCGCGTTTTCGATGGGCGTATCGAAGTTCTTGCCGATATTGATGCCGAGCACGCCGTGGTAATTGCTTTTTTGGACATTGGCGACCAGCGCATCCACGCCGTCGTTGTTAAAACCCATGCGGTTAATCATGCCCTGCGCGGCTGGCAGGCGGAACATGCGCGGCTTGGGGTTGCCGGGTTGCGGGCGCGGCGTGACCGTGCCGACTTCGATATAACCAAAGCCGAAATTGGCCAAGGCATCGAGGTATTCGCCGTTCTTATCCAGCCCGGCCGCCAATCCCACGGGATTTGGGAAGTCGATGCCCATCACCGTGCAAGGCACTTCGGGCACATGCGGCATGAAGGCGCGCAACAGGCCGGTGGATTGCACCAGATCCAGTGAAGAAAAGGTGAAATGGTGCGCACGTTCCGGATCTAGCAAGAACAGCAGCGGGCGGATTAATGGATAGGGCAGTCTCATTTCCGAACCTCAGGGATTGCGCTTGGCGGCGGCGTCATAGGTGTTCTGCATCAGGGTGGCGACGGTCATCAAACCTACGCCGCCCGGAACGGGGGTGATCCAGCTGGCGCGCTGACGCGCCGCTTCGAATTCGACATCGCCGCACAATGAACCATCGGCTTGGCGGTTGATGCCCACATCGATCACCACCGCGCCTTCCTTGATCCAGTCACCCTTCACCAGATTGGCTTTGCCCACGCCGACCACCACGATATCGGCATTGCGCACCAAGGCTGCGGAGTCTTTGGAAAAACGGTGGCAGACGGTGACGGTGGCGCCGGCAAGCAGAAGTTCCAGCGCCATAGGGCGACCCACAATATTGGAAGCGCCCACCACGATGGCATCTTTGCCCTTGATCGGCAGTCCGGTGCGCTCCAGCAGGGTCATTACCCCGCGCGGCGTACATGGGCGCAGCACCGGCATGCGCAGGGCAAGGCGACCCATGTTGTAAGGATGGAAACCGTCGACATCTTTGCTCGGGTCGATCATTTCAATGATGCGCTCGGCATTGATGTGTTTCGGCAGCGGCAGTTGCACCAGAATGCCGTCGATCGCCTCATCGGCATTGAGCTGCGCTACCAGCGCGAGCAGATCGGCTTCGGAGGTCGAAGCGGGTAAATCGTAAGCCACCGAGCGGATGCCTGCGTTGCCGCACTGCCGTTTTTTGTTGCCGACATACACCTGCGAAGCGGGATCTTCTCCCACCAAGATCACTGCCAGCGCTGGCGCGCGATGGCCTGCGGCAAGACGGGCGTCGACTTTGGCGCGCACGTCCCGGACAATTTCAGCGGAAATCAGGCGGCCATCGAGGATCTGGGCGGGCATCGGCAAACTCCGGAAGCAAAAGCGAAAGATCGCCATTTTCGCACCGAACCGCACTTGGGCTCAATCGCAAATCATGTAAATGGCTTGACGTGCCCAAAAGCGCCGCGTATATTGCCGCCTTCTTCGGGGCGTAGCGCAGTCTGGTAGCGCATCTGCTTTGGGAGCAGAGGGTCGTGAGTTCGAATCCCACCGCCCCGACCAAATTTAAGAGTGGGACCTAAATGACCGGGCGCCCGTAGCTCAACTGGATAGAGCAACGGCCTTCTAAGCCGTAGGTTACAGGTTCGATTCCTGTCGGGCGTGCCAAACGTAACGGCAGGATTGAAAACCGGGTCAAAAGTTTTACTGTTTCGGCCTTGGCCAAAAACAGCAGTGGTGGATGTAGCTCAGTTGGTAGAGTCCAGGATTGTGATTCCTGTCGTCGTGGGTTCGAGTCCCATCATCCACCCCAGTAATATCAAAGGGTTACAAGCGAAAGCCTGTAACCCTTTTTCATTTTTTAGCCCCACATCTATTACTTGTAACCGCCTTGTAACCCAAAATGTTCCATGCGAAGTAATGCAGATCAACATTGCGATCCACGGCATCTAAGCACTTCCTTTTGACCACCCCGCCGTGGGCCTGTCCGAATTTTTGTGTAAACGGGTTTCAGGTTAAGGCTGAGTGATTCGCTCGCCGAACTCGATGGTAAAACGGTTCAGCGCC
>CAXYUI010000342.1:0-2106 GCA_964291975.1 uncultured Formivibrio sp.
TTTGTGATTGGCGATGGCTCGCAAAAAGACCCGTTTCTGAACCTGTACCGTCGGCAAGCCAATGGTCGTTATGTCGGCGAGCGCCTGTGGCGGCACGGCGGCAGCTTTGCCCAGCAATACTGGCACCCGCACCCGCGCATCAGCCCTGACGAGCAAAATGTGCTGTTCACCAGCAATACCGTCGGCGACGGCAATGTCTATCTGCTGCGATTGGGCGAGAAGGCGCGCTAATCGCAACGTCGATGTAAAGACATCGCACGGAAAGCAGTATTTCGTTAATATTCAAGCTTTTTTGCAGGGAAGATCCATGATCCGTGTTGGCGTGGTGATGGGCAGCAACAGTGACTGGGAAGTCATGCAAAATGCCGCCAAGCAACTGAAAGCCTTTGGCGTTGAATTCGAGTGCCGCGTCGTTTCCGCGCACCGCACGCCTGACCTTTTGTTCCAGTACGCCGAAACCGCCCAAGAGCGCGGTCTGGCCTGCATCATCGCGGGCGCGGGCGGCGCGGCGCATCTGCCGGGCATGCTGGCCGCCAAGACCACCGTGCCGGTGCTCGGCGTACCCGTGCCGTCCAAATACCTGCGCGGCGAAGACTCGCTGCTCTCCATCGTGCAAATGCCCAAGGGCATTCCGGTGGCGACTTTTGCGATCGGCGAAGCTGGTGCGGCCAATGCGGGTCTTTTTGCTGTGGCGATGCTCGCCAATCAAGATCCGGTACTGGCCGAAAAGCTCGCCGCGTTCCGTCGCCAGCAGGAAGAAACCGTGCTGGCGATGACCCTGCCCGACGTGGCAGACTAAGATGTTAGCGAGCCCGGAGCGCTGGCAAGCCGTCCGGGCCGCCGGATTCCGGCGCACCTTGTTTTTTCATGGCTTACTGTGTCGCGGCAGCCTGTGTCTTTTGGTGCTGTTAGTGCTCGATTATCTGTTTGGCCGCACGCCTCAAGGCGAAGAAATCCTGGTCGCCGCGCTGGTCGGTCTGATTTATGGCTGGGCGCTGTGGGGTTATGCTTCACTCGAAGGCGTACGCGAACGTCAGTACAACGAAGAAGAAATGAAACCCAAAATGAAGCAATCCAAACCCATCCTGCCGCCGGCCATGCTCGGCATTCTGGGTGGCGGCCAACTTGGCCGCATGTTTACCGTCGCCGCCAAGACCATGGGCTACCAGGTCACCGTACTCGATCCCGACCCCCACGCGCCAGCGGCCGACTTTGCCGATGTGCACCTCTGCGCGCCCTTTACGGATACGGACGCACTGCAAGCCTTGGCCGCAACCTGCGCCGCAATCACCACCGAATTCGAGAACGTCAACGCCGATTCGATGCGCTGGCTGGCTCAACAAGGCGTGCCGGTCTGCCCGTCGGGCGATTGCGTGGCGATTGCGCAAGATCGCATCGCAGAAAAGAATTTCATCAATCAAGCCGGCTTGGCGACGGCGCCTTTCCTTGCGGTGAACAGCGCGGCTGATCTGGAAGGCGATCTGTCAGCCTATCTGCCCGGCATCCTCAAAACCGCGCGCATGGGTTACGACGGCAAAGGTCAGATCCGCGTCAAGACGGCTGAAGATGTGCGCTTTGCGCACGGCGAACTCAAGCACCAGCCTTGCGTGCTGGAAAAAATGATGCCGCTGAAAGCCGAGGTCTCGGCCATTGTCACCCGCACCGCCGCAGGTGAAATCGCCTGCTTCCCGGTTGCTGAAAACGAGCATGCCAACGGCATTCTGGATGTCAGCATCGTGCCAGCCCGCATTTCCGAAGCCGTGACCGAGCGCGCCCAGGCCATGGCGCAGCAACTTGCCGCCGCACTGAATTACGTCGGCGTGATGGCGGTGGAATTCTTCGTGCTCGAAGGCGACGAGCTCGTCATCAACGAAATGGCGCCACGCCCACATAACTCCGGTCACTACACGCTCGATGCCACGCTGACGAGCCAGTTCGAACAGCAAGTGCGCGCAATGTGCAATCTCTATCCGGGCAAGACCGACCTGGCCAGCCCGGTGGTGATGGTTAATCTGTTGGGCGATGTCTGGGGGCAGGATGGCAGCGAGCCCAATTGGGAAGTCTTGATGACCGCGCCAGCCGCCAAACTGCACCTGTATGGCAAGA
>CAXYUI010000343.1:0-2096 GCA_964291975.1 uncultured Formivibrio sp.
CACCACATGCACCCGCGTGGTGACCTTGCCACAATCATGCAAAAGGCCAGCCAGCTTTACCCCGTAGCGTTCTTTTTCGTTCATGGAAAAAGCCGCCAGCGCCCCTCTCTTTTCGGCCAGCACCGCTTCGGCAATCATCATGGTCAGCACTGGCACGCGCGCGCAGTGGCCGCCGGTATAGGGCGACTTATCATCAATCGCCGTATTAATCAGCCCGACAAACGCTTCGAACAGGGCTTCGAGCTGATTGATGAGTTGGCGGTTAGTGAGTGCAATCGCAGCCTGCGAAGCCAGCGACTCGACCAGGTGCTGCTGCTCTGCCGAAAAAGAAATCACCTTGCCCGTCTCGGGATCGAGCGCATTAATAAGCTGCAAAACACCAATGATGTCGTTTTCGTGATTCTTGAGCGGAACCGTCAAAAACGAGCAGGAATGATAGTGATTGATTTCGTCGAATTGCCGCGTACCTGAAAAATCATATCCCGATGCACAGTACGCATTTTCGATACTGATCGTCATGTCATCGTTCACCGCGCGAGCGGCGACATGATGCAGGTTCGGCGCGCCGTCCAATTCGCGCAGCGGAATCACTTTGTCTGGGGGAGGATGGCCACTGGTGCCGCCTTGCGCCAGCCCCAGAGAATCAGTACGCAAAATTTCAAAACGCAATACTGGATTTCCATCCAGTTCATCCACCCGATACAGGGTACCGGCGTCCGCATTCGCCAACTCTTTCGCGGCGAGCAAGATCGTTTCCAGTAAGCGATTGATATCGTGCTCACGCGATAACGCCACGCCAATTGCGTTAAGACGGTCAATCGCGGCAAAAACAGAGATTTCAGCAGACATGGCAGCCCTCGCGCGCAGAAGTCATCATTCTAGCCAGCGATGTTCGCCATAAAGAAAAAAAAACCAGTTTGCACTGGTGGTTTTTATATAACTTGGCGTCCCCACGGGGAATCGAACCCCGGCCGCCGCCGTGAAAGGGCAGTGTTCTAACCGCTAAACTATAGGGACTTTGAGGAATTGGTGCGGCCGAAGAGATTCGAACTCCTGACCCTCTGGTTCGTAGCCAGATACTCTATCCAACTGAGCTACGGCCGCACTGTTTAATTTCTTCCAAATTTACCGCTAGGTAAAACCTGGCGGAGACGGAGGGATTCGAACCCTCGATAGAGGTTTTGGCCCCTATGCTCCCTTAGCAGGGGAGTGATTTCAGCCACTCATCCACGTCTCCGTCAAGGGAAGCGGCATAATAAGGGCATCGCCCTATCTCGTCAAGCAAAAAGTCAGCATTTCTGCGGATTTCAGCGTTTTTCTGCAAGCAACACTTGAGGATTTTGCAGGCCGTCATACGCAGGGCTTTGATCGAAAAAGAAAAACCCCCGACCAGCGGGGGTTTTCTGCTTCAAGCCAGATTAGTTCGCCTGATCCAGACCAAAAGCTTTATGCAGCACACGCACGGCTAATTCCAGATACTTTTCATCCACCACCACCGAAATCTTGATTTCGGAAGTAGAGATCATCTGGATATTGATGCCCTCTTCGGCCAGCGTGCGGAACATCGACGAGGCGACCCCGACATGCGAGCGCATGCCCACGCCAACGATCGAAACCTTGCAAATCTTGTCGTCGCCGGTAATCGAAGCAGCTTGAATATGGCCTTGCACGCCTTCCAGGACGGCAATCGCGCGCGCCATTTCACCTTTGGGTACGGTGAAGGAGAAGTCGGTCGTGCCATCCTGACCCACGTTCTGGATGATCATGTCGACGTCGATATTGGCATCAGCCACTGGACCCAAGATCTGGTAAGCGATGCCGGGCTTATCAGGCACGCCCACCACATTGATGCGGGCTTCGTCACGATTGAAGGCGATGCCAGAGATGACGGGCTTTTCCATGTTCGGGTTTTCCTCGAAGGTAATCAGGGTGCCCTCGCCTTCTTCCTGGAAGCTGGAGAGCACGCGCAGTTTGACGTTGTACTTGCCGGCAAATTCGACCGAGCGGATCTGGAGCACCTTGGAGCCCAGACTGGCCATTTCCAGCATTTCTTCAAAAGTGATCGTGGAAAGCTTGCGCGCTTCCGGCACGACGCG
>CAXYUI010000344.1:0-2091 GCA_964291975.1 uncultured Formivibrio sp.
TTTCACTTGGAAATGCTGAACGAGATGGGCTTTTGCAAAGGCAACGAAAACTACTCGCGCCATTTTTCCGGCAAAAAAGCCGGTGAGGCGCCGCCGACCCTGATCAATTACCTGCCCGAAAACAGCCTGATGTTTCTCGATGAAAGCCATGTTCTGATCGGCCAAATCGGCGCCATGTACAAGGGCGACCGCTCGCGCAAGGAAAATCTGGTCGATTACGGCTTCCGCCTGCCTTCTGCGCTGGATAACCGCCCGCTCAAATTCGACGAATTCGAAGCGATGATGCCGCAAACGGTGTTCGTTTCGGCCACGCCATCAACCTACGAAGCCGAACATCAAGGTCAGGTGGTCGAGCAGGTGGTGCGCCCAACCGGCCTGGTCGATCCGACCATCGAAGTGCGCCCGGTCGGCACGCAGGTGGACGACCTACTCTCGGAAATCAAAAAGCGTACCGACAAGGAAGAGCGCGTGCTGGTGACCACGCTCACGAAACGCATGTCGGAGCAGCTCACCGACTACCTGGCTGAACATGGCGTGAAAGTGCGCTATCTGCACTCAGACATCGATACGGTCGAGCGCGTGGAAATCATCCGCGATCTGCGCCTTGGCATGTTCGACGTGCTGATCGGGATTAACTTGCTGCGCGAAGGTCTGGATATTCCGGAAGTCTCGCTGGTGGCGATTCTGGATGCTGACAAGGAAGGCTTTTTGCGCAGCGAGCGCAGTCTGATTCAGACCATAGGCCGGGCGGCGCGGAACCTGAACGGCACGGCCATTCTGTACGCCGACCGCATCACCGATTCGATGAAAAAAGCCATCGACGAGACCGAGCGCCGCCGCGCCAAACAGGTCGCCTTTAACGAAGCCAACGGCATCACGCCCAAGAGCGTGGTCAAGCGCATCAAGGACATCATCGACGGCGTGTACAACGCCGAAGAAGCCGCTGCGATCCGCATCGAACAAAAGCGTCAAAAAGCCTTCGAAGCGCTCGACGAGAAATCACTCGCCAAGGAACTCAAACGTCTCGAAAAAGAAATGCTGCAGGCCGCGCAGAATCTGGAATTCGAAAAAGCCGCCAAGCTGCGCGACGAACTCAAACAGCTGCGCGAAAAGGCGTTTGGGCACGAATAAGGGCGGCCAGAAAGACTCACCGCCCTACTTCGCGGACTAGACCTGAACGGGTCGGGTCTTCCAGATTTCGCTCGCATAGTGCGCGATGGTGCGATCGGAAGAGAAATGCCCCATTGCCGCCACATTGCGAATCGCGGCGCGATTCCAAGCGGCTTGGTCGCGATACAGCGCATCGACCTTGTGCTGGGTGGCGACGTAATCGGCATAGTCGGCCAGCAGTTGATAATGGTCACCCCAGTTCACCAGCACGTCGTAAATCACCCGATAGCGCTCGGGATCGCTCGGCGTAAAGAAGCCGGTGGCGAGCTGAGTCAGCACTTCATGCAGCGCCGGATTGCTCTCGTAGATCGCGCGTGGGTGATAGCCTTCGCGGCGCAGACGGGCGACTTCTTCGGTGCGGTTGCCAAAGATGAAGATGTTTTCCAGCCCGACCGCTTCGGCGATTTCGATGTTCGCGCCATCCCAGGTGCCGATCGTCAAAGCGCCATTGAGCGCAAATTTCATATTGCCGGTGCCGGACGCCTCGGTGCCTGCGGTTGAAATCTGCTCGGACAAATCCGCTGCCGGCATGATGATTTCCGCCAGACTCACGCTGTAGTTCGGGATGAACACCACTTTGAGCTTGTCGCCAATGCGCGGGTCGGTGTTGATCTTGAGCGCCACATCGTTAATCAGATGGATGATGGTTTTGGCCATCTTGTAAGCCGACGCCGCCTTGCCGGCAAAAACCACCACGCGCGGCACCCAGTCTGCATTGGGGTTCTTCAGAATCGCGTTGTAACGGGTGATGACGTGCAGCACGTTCAAGAGCTGGCGTTTGTACTCGTGGATGCGCTTGACCTGCACATCAAAGAGCGCGTCAGCACTGAGTTCGCCACCCATCTGCTGCGCCACATAGCGCACCAGCCGTTCTTTATTGGCGCGCTTGGCGGCGATAAATTCACCCACAAAAGCCGGATC
>CAXYUI010000345.1:0-2078 GCA_964291975.1 uncultured Formivibrio sp.
GCCTTGGTTTCCAACCTGAACGCTTCCGAGGACATTATCAGCCGTGCCGCAGCGCCAACTGGGGTGGGGCCGCTGAATGTTTCTGATCCGACCACCTACACGAGTTCGACTTCGGCCACGGTTTACGATGCGCAGGGCGTGTCGCACGCACTGAGTTTCTACTTCACCAAGGTTGGCGTGAACCAGTGGGAAGTCCAGACCAGTTTCGATGGCGCCAATCCGGTCGACACCGGCGGTTATCTGGTTTTCGATGGCGCGGGCAAGCTCGATACCGCCGCCACCCCGACCAATCCGCTGACGGGCGCTGCCGGCACCAATGCGGCGCTGTTCAATTTTTCTACCACCCTGGTGGCACCGAATGGCGCGACCAGCCCCTTCACCTTCAATGTGAACTTCGCCAACTCCACGCAGTTCGGCAGCGATTTTGGCGTGAACTCGATTTCGCAAGACGGTTATTCCGATGGCGTGCTGACCGGTATTTCGATCAGCAAGGATGGCGTGGTGCTGGGTCGTTACTCCAACAGCCAAACGCGCACCATCGGCCAAGTCGTGCTGGCCAACTTCGCCAACATCCAGGGCTTGCAACCCTTGGGCGACAATCGCTGGGCTGAATCGTACGACTCAGGCGATCCTCGCGTTGGCGATCCGGGCACGACTGACTTCGGTCTTTTGCAAGCCGCCGCGCTGGAAGATTCCAACGTTGATCTGACCGCCGAGCTCGTCAACCTGATCACCGCCCAGCGCGCCTATCAGGCTAATGCGCAAACCATCAAGGCGCAGGACACCATCCTGCAAACGCTGGTCAATCTGAGATAAGGGAGACGTGAGGCGTAAGGGGTGAGGCGTGAGGGGTTACCCCTTACACCTGACTCCTGACACCTCACCGCAAATCGATGGATCGACTTCTCTATACCGCCATGACCGGCGCCAAGCATGCAGAAATGCGCCAGGCGACTGTGGCGCACAATCTGGCCAATGCCGCTACGCCGGGCTTTCGCGCCCAGCTCGACGCGTTCCGCGCCGTACCGGTGGTCGGCGGCAATGGGCTGGCGACGCGCGCTTTTGTGGTGGCGCAGACGACCGGCGCAGATTTCAGTCCGGGCGTGATTCAGCAAACCGGGCGCGAACTCGATGTGGCGCTCACCACCGAGGGCTGGTTCTCCGTGCAGAGCGCGGGCGGCGAAGCTTATACCCGCAACGGCGGTTTTGTGGTCGATCAGACTGGCATGCTCAAGACCCAAGGCGGGCTGGTGGTGCAGGGCGAAAATGGTCCGCTGACGATCCCGGAAAACAGCCGCGTGGTGTTCGGCGCCGATGGCACGGTCAGCGCGATTGCATTGGATAACCCGGCGCAAACAGTGGAAGTCGGTCGTCTCAAATTGGTTAATCCCGAGAAAAGCGGGCTGGAAAAAGGTCATGACGGACTCTTTCGTTTACGCAACGGTCAGCCGGCTCAGGTCGATGCCAATGCGCGCGTCAGCGCCGGGGTGATTGAGGGTAGCAATGTCAATGCGGTGGACGAGCTGGTCACCATGATTTCGACCCAGCGTCATTTCGATATGCAGATCAAACTCATGCAGCACGCTGACCAGAATGCCACGCGCGCTGCGCAAATTCTGTCCCTGAATGCCTGATAGCAATAAGGAAACAAGATCATGATGCCGTCTTTGTGGGTTGCCAAAACCGGGATGGATTCGATGGCGATGAATGTGGACGTCATCGCCCACAACCTCGCCAACGTCAACACCAATGGCTTCAAGCGCCAGCGCGCGGTCTTTGAGGATTTGCTCTATCAGAACCTGCGCCAGCCGGGTTCGTCGACTTCGCAGCAGACCCAGTTGCCAACTGGTTTGCAACTGGGCACAGGCGTGCGTCCCGTCGCCACCGTGCGCAATCATATGCAAGGCAGCTTGCAATCGACCGACGGCCCGCTGGATATGGCCATTCAAGGCGATGGTTTCTTCCAGATCGCGATGCCTGATGGCAGCACCGCCTACACCCGCGATGGCGGTTTCCAGGTCGATAGCCAGGGCAATGTGGTGACCAATAGCGGTTATGCGATCGCGCCCGCGCTGCAA
>CAXYUI010000346.1:0-2065 GCA_964291975.1 uncultured Formivibrio sp.
AAAAAAAGAACCAGCAAAAGATCGGGGATTTAGGCGGATCGCCAGAATTGGAAAAAACAGAATCGCCGCATCGGCAGGCATGAATAATGTCGAAGAAACATTAACTTGTAAAAATTTTATCGGGCACTGCAAAGCGGGGAGGAGAGGGCGCTGCTGATGTGTTGCTTTTAGATCCATGGGCCGCTACCGCAGGCAGCGACCCTTACGGCGGCTTTTATTGATTGACGGTGTCTTTGAGCAGTTTGATCGGCGAAAAAGCCGGAGTCTTGCGGGCGGCGATGCTGATGGTGGCGCCGGTTGCCGGGTTGCGGCCGGTTCGTGCCGGTTTTTCCTTGACGGTGAACTTACCAACGCCTGGCAATAAAAATTCGCCGTCTTCCACCAGGCTGGAACGCAGAATGTCGCCCAAAGCCTCGACAAACGTTTCCGAAATAACGCGGGATTGATTGGTGTGGTCGATCAGGGCGTCGATCAGTTCTTTCTTGGTGCGCATGGCAAAAACTCCGTTCCGGGGTAAGCAGAAACCACAGGATATGTCAGAGCCCGGGCTTTGGCTAAATGGCGCTTCATTTGGCTCGTGAAGCGTGGCGCAACTGCGACAGCTGGAGGCAAAGCGCTGCTTCGTGTCTGATCCATCTGGCGCAGGCATCCACACAAGCACGACGCGGCGTCTTTTTGATGGACGCACACGGATGATTCGTAGGCACGCCGATGAGGCCATCAGGCGCTCTCGCGCAACACCAGGCGCGGCGTCAGACACAGTGCTTCGCTGCTTGTATCGCGACTTTGGCCTTCGATCTGGGCGATCAGCGCCTGCACGGCCAATTCACCCATGGCGCTTTGATCCTGTTCGATAGTGGTGAGCGCTGGCTGATAAAAAGCGCTTTCCGCCAAATTATCAAAACCGATGACCGCCAGATCCTTGGGCACTGTTAATCCCAAATGCGCCGCTTCTTTCAAAATGCCCAGCGCCATATGATCGTTAGCGGCAAAAATCGCATCCAGCTGTGGTTCTTTTTCCAATAGCGTGTGTAGCGCATTGGCCGCTTGTTGCGGGCACCAGGCCGCGTCGATGCAAAGTTGTGCCGGCAGGCCAGCTTCAGAGAGCGCGTCTTCCCAGCCGCGTTTGCGCTCCATTGCTTCCCACCAGTTTAAAGGGCCGCAGATATGGGCGATGCGGCGGCGTCCCTGTGCCAATAAGTGCCGAGTCGCGAGCAAGCCGCCTTGGTAATTGTCGAAAGCGATACTGTCCCAACCAGCGCGCTTGGCCATCGACAGCATCATCATGGGAACTGGCAGTTTGCGACGTTTTTTCAGCCAATCGCGATTGGATCCCACCTCGGGAATAGCCCAAAGAATGCCGTCTACTTGCCATTGCAAGAGATGATCGAGCAAGGCGTCGACTTGCTTGGCCTGTGCGTCGATGCCTTTCAAGTGCAAGGCGTAGCCGGCTTGGTTGGCCGCGCGCGTAATGCCCTGCAAGATGCGCATGCCGCCAGTAAAGCCAATCCCACTGCTCACGATCCCCAGCGTTTGCGTCTTGCCGCGCAGCAGCGAGCGCCCGAGCAAATTGGCGCGGTACCCCATGCTTTCGATCAGGGCGAGGATTTTTTTGCGGGTTTCTTCCGAAACCGAAGGGCTTTGGTTGACGACGCGCGATACGGTTTGCGCTGAAACGCCGGCGGCGCGGGCGACGTCTTGAATGGAAACGCGGGATTCTTTGCCCATGGCAGTCTTTCGTGTGTGTCTGTTAGATCATGTTGTGATTGCGGGGGGGATAAAGTCAAAAACGGCGTCAGATGACTGACTCCGTTTGCCGGATGCCTAATGGAGTTCAGCGACGCTTCTGACCTGTGCTGCTGGTCAAAGTGAGGTTGAGTCCATCAAAAATGCTGGTTGAAGTGACCGAAACACTGCCGGAAGCGCCGGCCAGACCGACGTAGACTGTGTCGGCGAAGGCTGCGCCATTGGCGGCAAAGTCTTGGGTTTTGGCTGTGGACCAAGTGGACGGCGCTGTTGCGCTGACACTGGTTGTGTAATACACAGACATCACTTGGCCCTTGGG
>CAXYUI010000347.1:0-2056 GCA_964291975.1 uncultured Formivibrio sp.
GCCGAAATCGCCAAAATGGATAAGTAAGCTTGGCGGCCGGGTCTTAGCCCGGCCTGCTCTCTCCCGATACCGCATGCAGTCAATTCCTGGGGTTCTTTATGCAAGAAATGAGATGGTTGCGCCGCTTGATGGCGTTGGTGCTGACCCTGTGGCTTTGCATTGCTTGCAGCGGACTGCGTCTGGAAACGCCAGCGCCTGACTGGGTGCTCAATCCCCCCAAAGATACCGCCCAATGGTACTGGGGCGTGGGCGAAGGCGATGATCTGGAAACCGCCCGGCGCGGCGCCCTGCGCGATATCGCAGCCCGTTTGCGCGTCAGCATTGCCGGCAATATGGAAAGCCAGATGACGGTGCACAATCAAACCGTCGAGCGAGCCGCGCGCTCGCGGATTTCCGAAGTGGTGCAAAAAACCGAATTTACCAACGTGACCCTGGAAAAAACCGCCAGCGCCAAAAATGGGGTTTACGCCTTAGTCAAAGTGGATCGGCAGGCTTTTATCCGAGAAACGCTATCGCGCCTGGAAAGCATGGATCGCAAAGTCATTGACGCCAGCCGCAATCTGGAAAGCAAAACACCGTTTGAACAATACCTGGCTTTGCGCGCGGCACTCCCCCATGTCGAAAACGCCATCGCCGCCGCCCAATTATTACGGGTCGCCGATCCTGCCAATCGCGCGCACGAAGTATTGCCCCGACTGGAAGCGTTACAGCAAAAAGCGCTCACCGCTGCAAACGGCCTAGTCTTTTCACTGCACTACAAAGCCGCCGATGCGGATATTGCCCAAGTGGTCACCACTTTCCTCAACGCCAACGGGATGCGTGTCGCCCCGCCGGGCGGTCAGGCGCTGCCGCTGTCGATCACGGCGCAGGCGCGCGAACAGATGCTGTTTGGCAACCGCAACCTGCGGCTGCAACTCACGCTCAACCTGCGCGACGAGCGTCAGCGCAATATGGCCTCCAAGGAATATCTCATCAATGGCAATTCGCTGAACACGTTTGAAGCGGCGCGCCAGGACGCAATGCGTGAGCTTGCGCGGGTGATGAATGCGGCAGGAGCGCCGAGCGCGCTTGGCATCCAATAGGGACGCGATATGCAGCGATGCAACTGGAATCTATGGGCGGGGCTATGCGCCATGCTCTTGCTGAGCGGCTGCGCCACAACCCTCAAAGATTTATCGTCCTACCGACCCGCGCCCATGCTGGAGACAGAGGTTATGCCGAGCCCGGAAATGCTCGAATCGCGGCGTACGCAGGTGGTGGTCTTTGAAGTGGATGATAGCGCCGTACGCAGACCCGCCACTCAGGTGGGCGCAGTCATGACGCGGGCGATTGAGGCGCGCTTGTCCGAAGGCGGCGTAGATATCATTGATCGCAATCTGGCACTGACCTTGCGCGATGAGTTGGCGCTCGCCGAAGCCAAAGGACAAGGCAATTATGCCGGCCCCGCCGTGGCCAACTTTGCCGTCAAGGCCACGCTTACCAATGCCGACTTCACCAGCGAATATGTGCAACTACAGCTGGTACGTACCAAAAAAGGCACGTACTGGGAACCTGCGCATTGCAACTATCGCGCGCAAGTCTCCGGCGCCCTGCGCGTGTATGAAATCCCTTCTTTGCGCCTATTGGCCAATGTCAATCTGGCAGCGCCTGCATTTCTGTCCTCAGAAGAGCGGTGTAACGATTCGCGCGCCGACGCTTTGATTCGGCTGGCCGCAGAAGAAGCGGTCAAGCGCTATCGCACCGAGTTCCAGAACTTGTTTGCGCCCAAGGGCTATGTCATTGAAAAACGGGTCAACGGCGATAAAGCCATTTTCAAGATCATGCTAGGCAGCAACAACGGCGTAAAAAGTCAGGACAAACTGGCTTTTTTTAGCCTGCATAAAGATATCAATCCACTGACCCAAAAAACCAATTACGAAGAACAGTTGCTGGTGGAAGGCATAGTGTCCGATCAGCTAGGCGCCGATTACAGCTGGGTCGTGCCGCTGGATCAGACCAAGGCCAAAAAAATTCGCCTGGGTGATTTTGTCAAAGTCATTTTCAAGAAATCAGCCTT
>CAXYUI010000348.1:0-2044 GCA_964291975.1 uncultured Formivibrio sp.
TGGCGGCTATTCGAAAAGCATCACGGTTTACGAAGGTTTCGTGCTGGAAGTGTCGGAAAAGCTCGATCCCGCCGCCGCCGCGCCGCTTTTGTGCGCCGGGATCACCACCTGGTCGCCGCTGAAAAACGCCAATGTCGGCCCGGGCAGTCGCGTCGCGGTGGTTGGCCTTGGCGGGCTGGGTCATATGGCGATCAAGCTGGCTAAGGCCATGGGGGCGGAGGTGACTCTGTTTACGCGTTCGGCCGGCAAAGAAGCTGACGCCAAGCGCCTAGGCGCAGATCAGGTGGTGCTGTCGACCGATGCCGCGCAGATGGCGGCCGTGGCTGGGCATTTCCACCTGATCGTCGATACCGTGCCTTATGTGCACGATCTGAATCCTTATATTCCGACGCTGCGTTTCAAAGGTGAGCTGGTGCTGGTTGGCTATCTGGGTCCGATCGAGCCGGCGCTGAATTCGATGCCGATGGTTGTGGGCGGTAAGGCCGTTGGCGCGTCCATGATCGGCGGCATCGCGGCCACGCAGGAAATGCTCGATTTCTGTGGCGAGCACGGCATTGTCTCGGATGTTGAAATTATCGCTATGCAGAACATCAATGAGGCTTACGAGCGCATGTTGAAAAGCGATGTGAAGTACCGCTTCGTGACCGACATGGCTACGCTGAAAGCTGAAGCATAAAAGGTGCACAGTGATTCGGCCTTCCGTTGCGGGAGGCCGATTTTTTTTATGGGAATTCGATTTTCAGAGCGTGGATATGGTTAAAAACTGGTTGTTTCTTGGGCTTGCGATTCTGAGTGAAGTCGTGGCAACGTCTTCTTTGAAGGCCAGTGATGGGTTTTCACGTTTGTGGCCATCGCTTGCTGTGGTCATCGGCTATGGGATTTCGTTCTATTTACTGGCGCTCACCCTGCGCGTGATTCCGATGGGCGTGGTTTATGCGATCTGGTCAGGCATCGGCATCGTACTGATTACGCTGGTGGGCTGGTTCTTGTTTAACCAGAAACTGGATCTGCCGGCCATGCTGGGCATTGGCCTGATTGCGGCCGGCGTGGTGGTGATGAATGTGTTTTCAAAGAGCGTGGGGCACTAAGGATCGATCGCCTCAATATGGACTTGAAGCGAGCCGCCGACTGCGATGGCATCCACGCCCGCATCAAACCGTCCCAACCGGATTAGTCCTGGTGAATAGCCAAAATCCCGGTAAAAAAGCGCGACGTTGCCCCAAGGGGCGTAATAAGTGATGTCGCCGACTTCCGGATCGATGCCGTCTGGCGCGCCTTCGCTTGAGAGTTGCCGTGGCAGGTAGGCGATTTTCTCGGTGGCGTTGTAATCGTCCAGCTTTAGCGTGATGGGTAATAAGGCAAAGAAATCCCTAGCTGACGCATTGTTCTCCAATGTGGCGGTCGTGGCTTGGCCATTGATGCTCAGGCGAATTTTCATTGATGGGTTTCCTGCGCTGGAAGATGCGCTGCGGGTGGGTAAGGCAGCCGGTGAGGGCGAGGCTGCCGCATTATCTCCGCCAGAACAGGCTGTAAAAACGCCGGCCAGAACTACAAACCACATCCGAGCAGCGTACTTCATGGTTTTTCATGCAGAGCCGATAGCGCCGGGCTTGCTTTGCGCCACCACTGAGAAAAAAGCGGGTTTTGCTCATTGAGTCGCAGTGCTTCGCCCATCATGGGCGAGAGTAGCCGATAGGGCTTGCCCTGACTGGCGGCGCTAATGCGCTCGAAGGGTTCAAACCAAGTATGGCGCGCCAGATTGAATTTGCCTACATGGGCGGGTAGCAAGGCTTTGGCGTGCAGATCTTGCGCTGCTTGCGCGGCTTGTTCCGGGTTCATGTGGATGTAGGGCCAGCGCGGGTCGTACTGCCCCATGTCGAGCGCGGCCAGATCAAAATCGCCGAAACGTTGCGCCAACTCCTTGAAATGCGGGCCGTAGCCAGTATCGCCGCTAAACAGCAGACGCCGCTGGCTCGATTCCAGGACAAAGCCGCCCCAGAGGTTCTTGTTGCGCGTTAGCCAGCGGCCGGAATAGTGGCGAGCC
>CAXYUI010000349.1:0-2038 GCA_964291975.1 uncultured Formivibrio sp.
CTGCGGGTTTATTCAATTCGCGCGCATACATCTCGCCGAATTGCCCCTCATCAGTCGCATCCGAAGCAACCGAAGAGCGCCCTTTGACCGGGGCGGATTGCAATACATTGACAGCAGCAAGGGCGGCCATGACCAAATCCTTTTCAAATACAGGCTGCACATCCTGAAGCAAGGATAATGCCAGCCATAAAACGAAGCTCGGCGCACCCATGTTAAACTCGCGCAAGGAGGAGACATGGCAGAAGATTCGGACCTCGAACGCACGGAAGAACCCACAGGGCGACGGCTGGAAGAAGCGCGCAACAAGGGACAAATTCCCCGCTCACGCGAGCTAACCACTTTCGCCGTACTGATCGTCGGATTGATTGCCTTGGTCGTCACCGGACCTGGGCTCTATACCGCCAGTCAACAAATGGTTCGACTCGGTTTTTTATTTTCACCAGAATCGCTGGCCGATCCCTTCTTGCTCCCCACACTGCTACGCCAATCCCTTGAGCTGATGCTGCGCGCGCTATTGCCATTTTTGCTGTCTTGCTTGCTCGCCACCCTATTAACGCCAATCGCCATTGGCGGTTGGTTGTTCACCCTGCAGCCCCTTTCACCCAATTTCACTCGCATGAACCCAGCAACGGGACTGGGACGAATGGTGTCCGTGCGCAGCCTGGTTGAGATGGGCAAAGCCTCGCTTAAATCCGCGTTGATTGGCGGCATTGCCGCAGCCGTACTGTGGCATGAAAGAGACGAATTCCTCGCCCTTATCACCATGCCGCCCGATACGGGCATCGCCTATCTCTGGCAAATGTTGCACTACACCCTGCTGATGACCATGGGGGGGATGGCGGTCATCGTGCTCATCGATGTGCCTTATCAACTCTGGGATTATTACAAGGGACTGCGCATGACCAAGGAAGAGGTCAAGCGCGAAATGAAAGAACAAGAAGGCTCGCCCGAAATCAAGGGGCGCATCCGCCAGTTGCAACGTGAAGCCGCTCGCCGCCGCATGATGTCAGCCATTCCGCAAGCTGATGTCGTCGTCACGAACCCAACCCACTATGCGGTGGCGATCCAGTACACCACCAAGATGCGTGCGCCGATCGTGGTGGCTAAAGGCTCGTTTTTGCTGGCCGAGCGTATTATCGATATCGCCCGTGAAAACCGGGTAGCGATCGTGCGCACCCCCCCTTTTGCGCGCGCGCTTTACCATCACGCCGAACTCGGCGAAGAAATTCCGTCTGCGTTGTATACTGCCGCAGCCGAAGTGCTGGCCTACATCTACCAGCTCAAGGAATACCGCCGAAACGGCGGCGAGGAACCCCTCCTCAACACGGATTTGCCGGTTCCCAAAGAGCTGGATCCTGAAGCCGAACTCTGAACGGATAGACTAGAACGTGCTGCGCGACTTCAAACTGGAACAGCTGGCCGGGCCGGTCATCGTGCTCTTGGTATTGGGCATGATGATCCTGCCCCTGCCGCCGCTGGTGCTCGACTTTTTCTTCACCTTCAATATCGCGATCTCGATCATTGTGTTGATGGTGAGTTTGTATTCGCGCGAACCGCTTGAGTTTTCGTCTTTCCCCACCGTCTTGCTGATGACCGCGCTGCTGCGCCTGTCATTGAACGTAGCCTCGACCAAGCTGGTGCTGACTGAAGGTCACACCGGCGGGGATGCGGCGGGCAAGGTCATCGAAGCCTTCGGCCAAACTCTGATTGGCGACAATCTCACCGTGGGTCTGGTTGGCTTCATCATCCTGACCATCATCAACTTCGTGGTGTGTACCAAAGGCGCCGGCCGGTTCGCCGAAGTGTCGGCTCGCTTTACGCTGGACGCCATGCCCGGCAAGCAAATGGCCATTGACGCCGACCTCAACGCGGGTCTGATCGGAGAAGCCGATGCCCGCCAACGCCGCGAGAAAATCTCGCTCGAATCCAATTTCTTTGGCTCGATGGATGGTGCCTCGAAATTTGTGCGCGGCGATGCCATCGCCGGCATCCTCATCATGGTCATCAACATCGTCGGCGGGCTGGTCGTCGGCACACC
>CAXYUI010000350.1:0-2032 GCA_964291975.1 uncultured Formivibrio sp.
AACGCAGGTTGAACGTCACGCCACGGCCGGGCGCGCTATCGCAAGAAATCGTGCCACCGAGTACCTGGGTGACCTGGCTGTACACAATGTGCATGCCAAGACCAGTACTGCCTTGGGCGCGTTGCGTGGTGAAAAACGGGTTGTACATGCGCGCCTGCACTTCGGCGTTCATGCCCTTGCCGTTGTCGGTATAACAAAGTTCGACCCCGTCTTTCTCTTGCCGCCAGGTCAGCGTGATCTTGCCGCACTCGCACCCGGCCAGCCCGTGTTGCAGGGAGTTTTGCAGCAAATTGCCCACGATCAGCGCATAGGCGCCCGGGTAGCTTTTGACCGGCAGCGAGGGCGGGCCTTCGAGCGTGACTTCAACCTGCTGCATCGCCAAGCGCTCGCCAAAACTGCCCACCAGATTGCGCAGGTAATCGGCCAGATCGAATGGCCGGCATTCTTCCTTGGTCTGATCGATGGAAATCTGCTTGAAGTTATCAACCAGTCCGGATGCGCGTTGCAGGTTGCGCAACAGCGTAATCGCGCATTCATCCAGCGCAGACAAGCTGGCGAGCACGGCGGATTTTTGCACTTGGCCACTATTGATTTGGGCCTGCAGGGCTTCCGCCTCGCTACTGAGCGTGGTCGCCAGCGTCACGCCTATTCCTAGCGGCGTATTGAGTTCATGCGCGAGTCCGGTGACCAGTTCGCCCAGCGCAGCCATGCGCGCGGTCTCGACCAGTTTTTCCTGGGTCTGGTAGAGATCAATCAATGAACTTTCCAGCTGCCGCGCGCGCAGTTCAAGCTCATTGCGATAGCGTATGCCCTGAATGCCGTCGGCGATCACCCGCGCGATATTGCCGTAGATGTCGCCATCGGCCAGTGTGGCAGCCAGAATCACAAAGCCGTATTCATGCGCGCCATGCCGCACCGGGCAAACGACCCAACTCTGCCGTCCAGAAGGCCGGGCGGTCTGCGGCGGCAACAATAAACCGGGATCGAAAAACGCAGATTCGGGCGCACCAGCCTGACCATCGACCAGCACCAGTCCAAGCCGCGACTGACCGCCCTCTTCCAGAAAAACCAGCCAGCCATGGGGAATGCCCAGCAAGGGTAAAGTCGCCGCCACATCGGCGCAGAGCGCATCCAGATCGGCGCATTCCACCAGTCTTTGCCCCAGATCGCGCAACAGCGCGGAGATACGTGTTTGCTCCAGCTGATAAGCCGTCTGCCCGCGCGCATAGCGATCAGAAACCGCCACGCGCGCCATGTCGATAATGTGCGCGGCCAGATGCTGGCTTTCGTCATCTGCATGCAGCGCCAGATGTTGAAACAAGGAAAACACATCCTGCCAGTGCATCATGTCCATATAGGCGTAGTGCCCGGTTCTGAGTTCGGGCAGGATGGCCTCGCAAAACCGTTCAGGCCGCTCTTCGCGCAAGGCCGCGTAATAGGCTGCGATCAATCGGTCGCATTGCGCGTCGACATCAGGGAGCGCCACGCGCAACAGCAAAAAATACGCAGTCAGATCGCGGCGCAAAATCTCGTCAGCTTCGCGCTGCGCCATACGCCGGAAATCGCGCCCACGGCTTTGCCGGTAAGGAATGTGCAGATGCGGATCGGCGCAACCGCACGATTCGCCGACCGCCAGCACGCTGTTGAGCAAGGCTTCATCAGGCTGATCCTGTTGCCAGCCAGCTTCGTGCAAAGCCAAGCCCACGGCATGGATGGCTTGCAACTTGAACGGATTGGAAACCGAAGTCAGCGAAGGTTTGCGGCACTGGGCTTCCTGCAAATTATTGAAGCCCGTCATGGCGACATCGCGCGGCACTTCGATGCCGCGTCGAGCCAACTCTTCGAGCGCGCCCATGGCAATGCGGTCGGACGCGCAAACGATCACGTCGAAATCGCGCCCCGGCACAAGGCCGCGCTCATCAAGCAGGCAACAAACACCTCGCCGCCCCTGCGCCACGCTCCAGTCCCCGGGCTCGCTAAAGCGTCGAAGGTCAATTTCCCGTCCATACTCGGCCAGCATGGCCAGACAGGT
>CAXYUI010000351.1:0-2021 GCA_964291975.1 uncultured Formivibrio sp.
GAATCGCACCAGATTCAGAGCGATAAAGCGCTGTATGCCTATGCGCAGGAAATCAAAAACCAATATCTGCGCAATGCGCCGCCTGTGGCCAAGGTGCTTTACGACAGCCGACTTTCGGTGCTGCAAAATGCCCTGGGGCTCAATACCGCGATCTCGCGCGTGCAGGGCGGCAAGCTCACCGCCAAGAACGAAATCCGCGTTTCCAGTCTGTTGAAAGACGCCCCCGCGCCGTTTCTGCGCATGATCGTCGTGCATGAACTTGCGCATCTAAAAGAAAAGAATCACGACAAGGCGTTCTATCTGCTTTGCCAGCATATGGAACCGGATTATCTGCAGCTGGAATTCGATTTCCGCCTGCATCTCACGCTGAAGGATGGCTGAATTGTTTGCCGACCTTTAATAAAAAACGCCCGGCAGGAAGATCCTCCGGGCGTTGTCTTGTGGTGGGCCGCTTACGCGCACTGCGCTTTGGGGCGGGTCAGCGTCAGCACAGTCATCGCGATCAGGATCAAAAGACCAAATCCGGCGATGGTCTGGTTCGGGCTGAACATCTGATTGGCGAGGCCGTAGCTGCTGGCGAGCAAGAACATGGTCAGATTTTCAACAAAATTCTGCACGGCAATCGCTTGCCCAGCGCCGACGGTGTGATGCCCGCTTTCCTGCAAGACTGCATTGAGTGGCACGATAAAGAATCCGCCCGCCACGCCCATCACCACCAGCAATCCGCCCGCAATCCAGATGTTGCCGGTGATCGCCATCAAGAGGATCGGTGCGCCAAGCACCACGCCGCCGATGAGTGCGCGGCCGGCGGTCTTGATCGAGACGAGCTGGCTGGCGAGCGCGGCGCCGGCGACGATGCCGATCGAAACCGCACCCATCAGATTGGCGGGTGTCTTGGCGTCGTGCATGCCCAGTGCGACCGGAACCCATGCGAACAGAATCAGCCGCAAGGTCGAGCCGCTGCCCCAGAAAAGTCCAGTGCCAATCAGCGAAAGCCGCGCCCACGGGTCTTTAAAGAGCGTGGTCAGCGCACGGATGAAGTTGCGCACCAAGGTGGCCAGATCAAAGTGATTGAGTGGGTGTTCGGCTGGTAATTTGGGAATCAGTAATGTCAGCAGTGCGGCGAGCAAATAGCTGCCAGCGGTGATACCAATGGCGGTCGCCACGCTTTGATCTGCGATCCAGCCGCCGGCCAGCACCCCAAGCAAAATGGCGACGATGGTCGAGCCTTCCATCATGCCGTTGGCTTTCACCAGCAAATCCGGCCCGAAGAGCTGGGTCAGGATGCCGTACTTGGCCGGCGAGTAGATCGCTGCGCCGATACCGGCAATCGCATAACCCGCCATGATGATGGCGATGTGCGGTGTCGACGATTGCGTGGCGCAAACGACGATGGTGATGCCGCCGACGGCTTTGACCAGGTTGGCGATCAGCATCACGCGACCCTTTGAAAGGTTATCCGCGAACGGGCCAACCAGCGGGGCGAGCAATATATAGGGCAGCAGAAAACCGGCTTGCAGCCAGGGGGTGAGCGTTTCGCTGCCGGTGAGTACCCGGATCAGCTGGATCGCGCCGATCAGCAGCATATTGTCGGCCATGGCTGAAAGAAATTGTGCGCTTAGCACCGCGAACATCGCGCTGCCAAAGAGCTTGTGTTGGGTCGGGGTGTTCAAATTCATTCTCCGGTCAGGCTTCGGCCATTTTCTTGAGGGTGACATAGTCGGTCTTGCCAGTGCCCAGCAGCGGCAGTTCTTTGACGATGCGAATATCGCGCGGTACGGCCAGCGCCGTGATGCCATTTTCGCGGGCGATTGCCGCAAGTTTGTCCGGCGCGATCGCGGCGGTGGTGAACAGCACCAGCGCTTCACCACGGTTTTCATCAACTTTTGAGCTGGCCGCGTGCATGCCTTCCGGGCTCGCCAGCGTGGCGAGTTTTTCCACGGTTTCGAGCGAAACCATTTCGCCAGCGATCTTGGCAAAGCGCTTGAGCCGGCCGCAAATCCGTACAAAGCCTTCAGTGT
>CAXYUI010000352.1:0-2017 GCA_964291975.1 uncultured Formivibrio sp.
GCGCATAAACCCATTCAAGCTGCAAGCGCGCGCCGATCCAGTCCAGCAGATCGTCGAGCTTGAAAGGCTTGAGGATGAACTCATCAGACAGAATGCCCGCTTCGTTGTCCTGCCCCTTTTCAAAGGCATTGGCCGAGAGCACCGCCAGATGCGGCGGGCAATCGGGATGACGGCGCAGGATTTTCAGCGTCTCCCAGCCGTCCATGCCAGGCATCGCCAGATCCATGAACACGATTTCGGGGCGGAACACCGGCGTGATCGCAAGACACGCCACACCCGACTCGGCCATCTCGACCTGAAAACCCAGCGGCGCGAGCACGCTGAACAGCAGCTCGCGATCAACGCGCTCGTTATCGACCACCAGAATCCGCCGACGTGGCCCCAGATAGCCAATGCGCTGTTCGCGCGGCCGGGCGGCTTCGGCCTGTGCGCCGTAAACCTGCGGCAAGTAGAGGCGCACGGTAAAGATGCTGCCTTCGCCCATCCGGCTTTGTACGCGCATCTCGCCGCCCATCAAGTCGGTCAGCATTTTGGCAATGGTCAGCCCCAGCCCCGAACCCGTCGTGCCGCACCGCATCGCGCTGCCGCGCTCGAAAGGCTCAAAAATGCGGGTCAGATCAGCATCAGAAATGCCCGGGCCGGTATCGCGGATTTCAAAGGTGGCCATCTCGCGCTGGTACGCAAGCCGGAAAGTCACCGTGCCGCTGGCGGTGTATTTGACGGCGTTGCCGAGCAGATTGATCAGGATCTGCCGCAGACGTTTTTCGTCAGCGCGAACGACCGCAGGCAACTCCGCAGCGGCCTCGAAGATGAAATCCAGCCCCTTGTGCTGCGCCTGCTGCTCGAACATGCCCACCAGTTGCTGCATCAGCCCGGCAAAATCGAGCGGCCGGATGTCGAGCGTGAGTTTGCCCGACTCGATCCGCGCCATGTCGATGGTGCCTTCGATGATGGACAAGAGGTGATCGCCGCTGCGGCGGATCACGCCAATCGCGTTCTGGCGCGAAGGTGGAATCGCCGCGTCGCCATCCAGAATCTGCGCGTAACCCAGAATCGAATTGAGCGGCGTGCGCAGCTCGTGGCTGATCGCCGAGATATAGCGGCTCTTGGCGCGATTGGCCTCTTCGGCCACCTGTCGCGCCTTTTGCAGCTGCGCGTCGGTGCGCTGGTGCGAATCGATTTCCTGCATCAGAAGTTCGGTCTGGCGGTTCGATTCTTCCTGCGCGACGAGCCGGCTCTTGTGCGTGAGCACCATCCACCATGCGAGCACGCTGGCAACCAAGGAGAGCGCCGCAAACATGCGCCAGAAGGTCTGGGCGATTTCATGCGCAGAATCTGGCGCGCCGTGAATTTCGAGGTAAAAAAGCAGCCCCAGCAAGAGCGCCAGAAAGGACAGAATCCCCGCCATCAGCAAAAGATAGTGCCCAAGTCCACGCGCGAGATAAGGCAGCACGCGCGCTGGCAGCACTTTGGCGAGCAGGCTGGCCCACTGCGCCGAAAGCCGCGCCTCGGGTTTGCACAGATCATCGCAGCGCGCATCGAGCGTGCAACAGAGCGAGCAGATCGGCCCCTGATAGGCGGGGCAATGCGCCATGTCGTCCGCCTCATATTCGCGCTCGCAAATCACACAATGATGCAATTCCCCCACGAACGGCGCCGACTGGCGCGCGAGATAAAACCGCCCCTTGGTGAGCCAAGCCAGCAGGGGCGAACTGAGCAGCGCCACCACGATGGCAATGAAAGGCGCAAAAGGTTGCAGATCGCGCCCCAGAAGTCCGACGTGAGCAGCGACCGAAACGATGGATGCCGACGCCATTGCGCCAACGCCCACCGGATTGATGTCGTAGAGATGGCTGCGCTTGAACTCGATGCCGGGCGGCGAGAGTTTGAGTGGCTTATTGATCACGAGATCAGCGACGACGGCCATGATCCAAGAGATCGCGATATTCGAATACAGACCCAGCACTTGGCTCAAGGCTTGGAAGACTTCCAGCTCCATCAGCATCAGCGCGATCAC
>CAXYUI010000353.1:0-2013 GCA_964291975.1 uncultured Formivibrio sp.
TCTGCGGATTCTTTCCTTCATCCTCGTCATTGCCGCGCTGGTGCAGTTTGTCGAACTCGTCATCAAAAAAACCAGCCCGGCGCTGTATCAGGTGTTGGGGATTTTCCTGCCGCTGATCACCACCAACTGCGCCGTGCTGGGCGTGGCGCTGATCAATGCGCAGGAACAATCAGGCTTTGTGAAAAGCACACTCTCGGGTTTTGGCGCAGCGCTCGGCTTCAGTCTGGTGCTGGTGATTTTTGCCGGCCTGCGCGAACGCCTGGCGCTGGCGCGCGTACCGGCAGCCTTTTCTGGCGCGCCAATCAGCTTTGTGACCGCCAGCCTTCTGGCGCTCGCCTTTATGGGCTTTGCTGGCCTGCAACTGGGTTAAGGAGGAAAACATGCTGATTCCACTCATCAGTATCGGCGCGCTCGGCGGCGGGTTGGGTCTGGGGCTGGCGTTTGCTGCGCGCCACTTCAAGGTCGAAGGCAATCCGCTGGCCGAAGAAGTCGCCGCCATGCTGCCCAATTCGCAATGCGGCCTGTGTGGCCAACCCAGCTGCGCGACCGCTGCTGAGCGCATGGTCGCCGGCGAAGTCGAGCTGACCTGCTGCGTGCCTGGCGGCAAGGCCGTCGCCCAGCAGATTGCCGACAAGCTCGGCGTGACGCTTTCGCTCGAAGGCTTTGAAGAACCCATCCCGCAAGTCGCGCGCATCGATGCGATGAACTGCACCGGCTGCGCCAAATGCCTGAAAGTCTGCCCGACCGACGCCATTTTCGGCGCGAGCAAACGCATCCACGCGGTGATTGGCGAGTTGTGCACCGGCTGCGGCAAATGCCTGGAAATCTGCCCGAACGATTCAGTCAGCCTGAAAGAAGTGCCGGTCACGCTGCGCAACTGGCGCTGGCAAAAACCCGCCCAACAGGGAGCGCAATCATGAGAATTCCCCTGCTCGACCGTTTTTTCGACCTGCTCGATCGCGCCGCGCACTGGGGCGTGCACCCGGACTACCGCAAAGAGCCAGCCGCGAGCCGCTTGATCGGCAAGATGCCGACCGCGCCTTATCTCTATCTGCCCCTCGTGCAGCATTCCGGCGCGCCGGCACGACCCATCGTCAAAGTTGGCGGCGCGGTGCTCGCCGGGCCGATGCTCGCGGGAGCCGGCGGCGCGATTTCGGCGCCAGTTCATGCGCCGGCAGCCGGCATTGTCGAAGCCATCGGCGCGCGCGTCGCGCCGCATCCATCCGGCCTGAAAGTGGAAACGATTACGCTGAAAGTCACCGGCAACGAGTCGATTGAATACCCCGCCTGCGCCGATCCGTTTTCGCTCTCGCCCGAAGAAATGTCGCGCCGCGTGGAAGCGGCGGGCGTGGTGGGCATGGGTGGCGCAACCTTCCCGGCCGCGCCCAAGCTGCATCTGGGGCGGCGCATGGCGGTGCACACGCTGGTGATCAACGGTGGCGAGTGCGAGCCTTATCTTTCTTGCGACGACCGCATCATGCAAGAACGCGCCGAGGGCGTGATCGAAGGCGTGCGCCTGATCGCCGCCATGATCGGCGCGGGCCGCATTCTGGTTGGCATTGAAGACAACAAGCCGATTGCGCTCAAAGCCATGCAACAGGCCGCCGAGCACTTCCCCAACATCACCGTGCAAGGCGTGCCGACCGGCTATCCGATGGGCAGCGGCGAGCAGCTGATGACCTGGCTGACGGGCAAGGAGCTGCCCGCCGGCGCGCGCATGGCCAGCATCGGCGTGCTGGTGCACAACGTCGGCACGGCTTACGCGATTCACCGCGCGCTGCGCTTTGGCGAGCCGCTGACCCATCGCATCGTCACCGTGGCCGGGCTGGCCGTGCGCCAGCCGCGCAATATCGAAGTCGCGATCGGCACGCCGGTGCGCGCGCTGATCGAATTTTGCGGCGGGCTCACCGAAGAGCCGCAACGCCTGGTGATGGGCGGCCCGATGATGGGCATGGCCCTGCCCTCGCTCGACGCGCCCGTCATCAAGGGTTGCAGCGGCGTGCTGGCGCTGAC
>CAXYUI010000354.1:0-2002 GCA_964291975.1 uncultured Formivibrio sp.
ACGACACCCTCCCGTCATCGAACCGCTCGGCTTTAACCCGCCATTCTGCACGCCGCTGCGGCTGACGCCCGCGCTTGGCAGACAGCCATCGCCATCAAAATCAAATACCGGATGAGTGCTGACTATGTCGATGCCAGCAGGCAAGGCCTCGTCCAGACTCGCAAAATCCTCAGCCAACGCAAGCGCCGAGCAGCCAGCCAGCAAGCCTATGGGTAAAAGCCTATGGAACATAATCAATCTCCCGAGGTCAGAAAGCAGCGAACAGGCTGCTACTTTCACGCAATGCGATTGCAGGAAGATGACACGGCAGGAATTGTTTAGCGGTAGATCAACCCCTTTTGAGGAGAACCACCATGTACTGCCCAGTCTGCAAAACCGTGAATCTCGAAATGTCCGAAAGACAGGGGATCGAGATCGACTACTGCCCGCAATGCCGTGGCGTTTGGCTCGATCGCGGCGAGCTGGACAAGATCATTGAGCGCACAGTGCCTGCGGCTGCCGTACCCAGCTCAACACACAGCGCGCATACGCAGCCCATCTACACGCAGGATCATCGCAGTAATCCGCAAAATGGCGATTACCGAAAAAGAAAGAAGGAAGGATTCCTCTCCGATCTTTTTGATTTTGACTAAGCACGCACATTCAATGGCGCGGGGTCTCCTTCCCCGCGTACACACCACCTTATTTCGCCCCAATCAACGCTGTCATGTAAGAGGCACTATCCGACTTTGGGGGTTTTCTCTTGATGCCACTCTTGCCTTGCTCTGCTTGCGCAAGCTCGCGCCCTCGCCTAAGTTCCAGCAGGAGTCCCTGATTTTTCAGGGATAAATTTCCCGAATTATTTCCACCGGTCGGACAAAGCGTCTTTTCCCCGCGACAAAATACCAAGACAGTTGAAAAAAACATTTCGCAGCCATAAACTGGTCTGACCACTTGACCACCAATCCACACAAGGAGCTTTGCCATGAAAATGACCTTCCGCTGGTATGGCGACAACGACCCCGTAAAACTGGAATACATCCGCCAGATCCCCGGCATGCATGGCATCGTTTCTGCAATCTATGACGTGCCGGTCGGCGAAGTCTGGCCGCAAGACAAAATCAAGGCGCTGAAAACCAAGATCGAAGCCAATGGCCTGACTTTTGAAGTCGTCGAATCCGTACCGGTGCACGAGGACATCAAGCTCGGCAAACCGAGCCGCGATCGCCTGATCGACAACTACTGCCAGAACATCCGCAATCTGGGCGCTGCCGGCGTCAAGGTCATTTGCTACAACTTCATGCCGGTCTTTGACTGGACGCGCACCACGCTGGAAAAGAAACTCGAAGACGGCTCGACCTGCCTGGCGTTTTCAACCCAGGAAGTCGAAGAAATCGACATCAGCAAGGGTATTTCGCTGCCGGGCTGGGATTCGAGCTACAAGGCGGACGAACTGAAAGCGCTGCTCGCCGAATACAGCCAGATCGATGCCGAAAAACTCTGGTCGCATCTGGAATACTTCCTCAAGCGCATCATTCCGGTGGCTGAAGAAGCGGGCGTGAAGATGGCCATCCATCCGGACGATCCGCCCCGCCCGATCTTCGGTCTGCCGCGCATCGTCAAAAACCGTGACGACCTCGCCCGCATCTTGGCCATCGTCGACACGCCGGCCAATGGGCTGACTCTGTGCTCTGGCTCACTTGGCGCCGGTCCGGAAAACAATGTCGAAGCACTGGTGCGCGAATTTGCGCCACAGGGACGCATCCACTTTGCCCACCTGCGCAATGTGAAGGTCGACCCGAACGGTGACTTTATGGAAACCGCGCACCGCTCCGATTGCGGCTCGCTCGACATGGCCGGGATCCTGAAAGCCTATTACGACGCTGGCCATGACTTCTACGCCCGCCCCGACCACGGCCGCATGATCTGGGGCGAAACCGGCAAGCCTGGCTACGGCCTCTACGATCGCGCCCTTGGCGCCGTGTATCTGAACGGCATCTTGGAAGCGCTCGGAAAACACAGC
>CAXYUI010000355.1:0-2000 GCA_964291975.1 uncultured Formivibrio sp.
GGCGACCGTGAGCAGCTGATCCAGTCGGTGCTCAATATCACCCGCAATGCGGTGCAGGCGATGAGCGGCGTGGGGGTGGTGCAATTCCGTACCCGCATTGCCCGACAGGTCACCCTGAACCGCAAGCGTTTCCCGCTGGCGATCCGGATCGAAATCATCGACAACGGCCCGGGCATTCCGGAAGGGTTGCGTGACACCCTGTTCTATCCGCTGGTCTCGGGGCGGCCGGGGGGGATCGGCATTGGCCTGCATCTGGCGCATACCTTTGTGGTGCAGCATCAGGGGGCGATTGAATTTGAAAGTCGGCCGGGGCAAACCAGCTTCACCATTCTGTTGCCGCTGAATGCCTGGAAAAACGACAAAACGGAGCAAGCATGAAAACCGTCTGGATCATTGATGATGACCGTTCGATCCGCTGGGTATTTGAAAAAGCCCTCGCGCGCGAAAATATCGACCACGCGACTTTCCCTTCTGCAACCGAAGCGCTGGCTCGCATGGAAGATGAACAACCGCAAGCGGTGGTGTGCGATGTGCGGATGCCGGGCGAATCGGGGCTGACTTTCCTTGAAATCGTAAAACGAACCTGGCCAGATATCCCGATTATTATCATGACTGCGCACTCCGATCTGGATAGCGCCGTTTCGGCTTTTCAGGGCGGCGCGTTCGAATACCTGCCCAAGCCTTTTGATGTCGATCAGGCGGTGGCGCTGGTGCGCCGCGCTTTGCAAGAATCTGAGCGGCAAACCGCCACGCAGGTCGATGCGCCTTCGCCTGCGCCGGAAATCCTCGGTAAAGCGCCGTCGATGCAAGATGTATTTCGCGCCATCGGGCGACTGTCGCAATCGGCCGCGACGGTGCTGATTACGGGTGAATCGGGTTCGGGCAAGGAGCTGGTCGCGCGCGCGCTGCATCGGCATAGTCCTCGCGCGGCCAAGCCTTTTGTGGCGATCAATACGGCGGCTATCCCTAAGGATTTGCTCGAATCAGAACTATTCGGCCATGAGCGCGGCGCGTTTACCGGCGCCGATGCCAAGCGCCAAGGGCGCTTCGAGCAGGCCGAAGGCGGCACGCTGTTCCTGGACGAAATCGGCGATATGCCGGCCGATTTGCAAACGCGCTTGTTGCGCGTGCTGTCCGATGGATTTTTCTATCGCGTGGGCGGCCATCAGCCGATCAAGGCCAATGTCCGGGTTATCGCGGCCACGCACCAACATTTGGAAGACCGGGTCAAACTCGGGCAATTCCGCGAAGACTTGTTTCACCGCCTGAATGTGATCCGCCTGCGCCTGCCGCCTCTGCGCGAACGGCAGGAAGATGTGCCTTTGCTGGCGCGACATTTTCTGGCCAAATCGGCGGTGGATCTGGGTGTGGATTGCAAACGCTTGTCCGAGCCGGCGATGGCGCAGTTGGCGAGCTTTCCTTTTCCCGGCAATGTGCGGCAGCTGGAAAATATTTGCCACTGGATTACGGTGATGGCGCCGGGGCAGGTGGTGGAAACTGGCGATTTACCGCCGGAATTGTCGAGTGCCGATGGGAGCAGTAGTCCTGCAGCGGCAAATTGGCAGGCGGGGCTGGCTCATGAAATTGCGACCCGGTTGGCGCGCGGCGAACATCGGGTGCTGGACGAGATCGTGCCTTCTTTCGAGCGCGTGGTGATCGAGCAAGCGCTCGCGCATACCGGTGGTAAGCGCATTGAGGCGGCGGAATTGCTGGGCTGGGGACGCAATACGCTGACGCGCAAAATTCAGGATCTGGGGATGGACGAATCGGTCTGAAGGGTTTTCAGTCGAGGAGTTTTCTGTTGACTCGAGCGCGCAGTCGAGCCAGCTGCGTGAGTTGGCTGATGGCCACATCCGCCTCGAGCGCAGCCCGATTTCCCGGGCGCAGCCAGACCGTGGTCATGTCCAAGCGCTTGGCTGGCAGCAGGTTGACTCGGCTGTCCTCCACCATCACACAGCGGTGCGGGTTAAGCCGAAACTTCTGCAACAAGCGGCGGTAGC
>CAXYUI010000356.1:0-1946 GCA_964291975.1 uncultured Formivibrio sp.
AGACATGCCCCAGGCCGTAGGCGGGGTTTCCCAACCAAGACCCACCAAGCCCACGGAATACCCCCCGGCATCGCCAGCGAGCGCGCTATGCGCTTGCCCGCTCAGGTAAAAACCCGACCCCAGCTGCCGGTCGATCTTGAAGCCGATGGCTTGCAGGCTCTGGGCTGGGCGACCATAACGCTGCGCGGCGCGATAGTGCTGCATCGATCCGCTCCATTGCCAGCCGTCGACCAAGCCGGAGCTGGCTGCGCCCAACGGGAACAGCGGTCGATCCAGCATCATGCCAAGCAGCACGCTGCCGTAGCGGGCGCGAAATTCGCCATCGGGCGAAACCGCCACGCCGCCGTCGAAAGAAACATAGTGATGACGGCCCAGGTCGGCGCGCGCATACAGACCGGCCTTGGCAAAGAGTCCGCCGCCGGCATTGACGCGGCCGCCGCCGCCCATGCCCAGCGCGCCGCGCGCGCCCAGATGCAAGCGCTCGCCCAATACCGGCGTCTCCCAAGCCAGCGTGCCCAATACTTCGGCAAAGCCGTCCGCACCGCCGTGAATTGCGCCAGCCGATTCCACGCCCCAAAGCCAATTCGGCGTCAGGTATTGCTCCATGCGAAAGCCCGCCGTGCCGATATTGCCCGCCGCCGGCGCGCCAGAAACGTCAATCACGCCGGGAAAAGGCCGATACACGCCCAGCGTCACGCCAAGGCGGTCCATGCCCGCGCCGCCGCGCTGATCGAAAAGGCCGGTCGATCCGATGCGATGGGCTGCGGTGTGGAAAAAGCGATCGTCCACCGACCAGACCACGCCGAGTTGCTGGCTGTCGATCTGGCCATTGGCAAAGCGCACTTGCGACCAGGAAAGCCCGGCGCGCTGCCGGCCAAAGCGCCACAGCAAATCGACATGCGGGCGCAGCATCAGCCCGCCGCCCTGCGCCGCCGCGCCGCCGCCGCCGCCGCCCGCGTAATAGCCAGCCTGCATCTCCAGTCCTCGCCACAAGGGCTTGCGCCAAGCGGCCTCAATACCGCCGGTATATAAGCCGCCGCGCTCGCCGGTCAGCGCGCCATAGGCCGCCGGGCCGGCATAAAAATCGGGCAGGATTTCCAGCAGATAAGTGCCGCCGATGAGACCCATGGCTTCGTCGCCGGGCAGGGTCACGGTTTCAAAACCCAGCCGGAATTCGGCCGGGCGCATCAGCATGGGTTCAGCGGCAAAGCTCGCGGAACAGAGACAAGCCAACAGCAACGCACGGATTTTCATTGCAGAACACCGAAAAAGGATCGCCGCGAGTATGCCTTGTACGGCGCAGGAAGGAAATCAACGCCAGCCTGCGACCATGGCGCGGGCAAAAGCCCGCCGCGCCGGGGCGGCCAGATCGAGCGCCAAAAGGCCCAGACTGCGCGCATGCTTGAAAATCGGCTCGGGACGATCGAAGAGCGCAATCAGGCTGTCGGTGAAAAAAGTCACCGCGCCTGCATCGCGCCGACGCAAAGCGGCATAGCGCGCCAGCATCGCGGTCGAGCCCACGGCCCATGCCGGGGTTTGCAACAAGAGCGCGGCCAGCGTGGCCGCATCGCGCAAGCCCAGATTCAACCCCTGCCCGGCCACCGGATGCAGGATCTGCGCGGCATTGCCGATCAGCGCCACACGGCGGCCAACCACCGAGTCGAGCGTTTTGAGCGCCAGCGGATAATGCGTGCGCGGCCCGAGTGCAGCGAAAGTCATTCCGGCCAGACGCGCTTCAATGGCGGCGATGAAATCGGCGTCGGACAAAGCCAGCCGCGCTTGCGCCTGCGCCGGACTTTGCGTCCAGACCAGGGTGAAATCGCGGCCATTGGGCAGCAGCGCCAGCGGACCATCGTCGGCAAAGCGCTCGTAGGCAATCTGGTGATGCGGCTCATTCGGGGTCAGCGTCGCCAGAATGGCGTGCTGCTGGTAAGGCTTGACGCGCT
>CAXYUI010000357.1:0-1928 GCA_964291975.1 uncultured Formivibrio sp.
TCGACGATGTTGACGAAAAAGTCGGCCTGGCCGGAAAGCGCGTAATCGCGCGCGACAATCTCGTCGGCCGAAGCGTGCTCAGACACGCTCAGCGCATAAATGCCGGGCAGGTCGACCACTTCGACTTCGCTGTCGTGCTGGCGGAAAAAACCGCTCTTGCGCTCGACGGTGACCCCCGGCCAGTTGCCGACTTGCTGCTTGCTGCCGGTCAGCGCATTGAAAAGCGTGGTTTTGCCACAATTCGGGTTGCCGATCAGGGCGATGCGGATTTTGCTCATGCCTGCTCCTCCACGATCAGCATGTCAGATTCATGTTTGCGCAGACTCAAGGTGAAACCGCGCAGCAGGATTTCGTAAGGGTCTCCGAGCGGAGCTACGCGCAATACTTCAAATGCAGTGCCGGGGGTCGCGCCCATGGCGAGCAGGCGCTGGCGATAGCTGCGATCTCCGTCGGCAAAGCCAACGATCCGGCCTTGGCGGCCTGGTTTGATGTCGGAAAGTTTCAGTCCCATTTCGGATCCCGGAGCCTGGTGCGCAAATGATAACGGTTATCATTTTGCTTGAGTGTAACAGGATTGCGTTGACCCATGTCAACGAGACTTGGAATCGGCGGGATGTATGGCGTTGTGATTTTTACCGCAGAGGCGCAGTAGGAGGCGGCTCACCCCGACGCCAGAAGCGCCGGAGCAAGCTCAGATACAAGTTTTTGAATGGAATCAGGCTTTTTTGAGGAAGCAGGCTTTGAGCATCATCGGGCCAGCTTCGGTCTTGCAGTCGACTTCGTGGTCGCCGCCGACGATGCGGATGCTCTTGATTTTGCTGCCTTGCTTCAGCGTAATCGACGAGCCCTTGACCTTGAGATCCTTGATCAGCACAACCGAATCGCCATCTTGCAGCACCGTGCCGTTGGCATCGCGCACGATGCGGGTTTCTTCTTCGTCCGCAGCTGCGGCAGCTTGTGGCCATTCAAAACCGCAATCGGCGCAAACCCAGTTTTCGCCATCTTGATAAGTGTTTTCGAGGGTGCATTGCGGGCAGGCCGGCATGGTCGACATCTTCAGTTCCTGATTGGTTTACAAAGCGGCGATTATATTGGGCGCAGCGGGATCACGCTCTGCGCGGCGTCAGATTCTGAGTTCAGCCGCGCGCGCAGCTGGCCGCAGCCGCCATCAACATCCTGCCCGGCGGAATTGCGCAGGCGCGTCAGGATGCCGCGCTTGTTGAGCGCCACCGTCATCGCCACGGCGCGCTCCCAGTCTGGCCGCTCAAAGCCTGCGCCCTCAACGCTGTTGAACGGGATGAAATTCATCATCGCGTACTTGCCCTTGAGCAGCCGCGTGATCGCATCGACTTCCGCGTCGCTGTCGTTCACGCCTTTGAGCAGCGTCCATTGGTACTGGATCGGATAAGCCGTGCGGCGCGCGTAGTCTTCGGCGAGTTCAACAAGGTTCGCAACCGGGATTTTTGCGGCTTTCGGCAGCAGCTGGCTGCGCAGCGCATCGTCACTGGTATGCAAAGACACCGCGAGCGCGGGCTTGACGACGCCTTGCGGCAGGCGCTCGAACACGCGATGGTCGCCCACGGTGGAAAACACCAGATTCTTGTGACCGATCGCGCCCTCGTGACCCAGCAGTTCGATCGCTTCGAGCACGTTATCCAGATTGTGCGAAGGCTCGCCCATGCCCATGAAAACAACGCGTTTGACGACGCGTCGTTGGCGCGCGAGTACCACTTGGGCGGCGATTTCGGCGCTGCCGAGCTGGCGCAAAAGCCCATCTTGCCCCGTCATGCAGAACTGGCAACCGACTGCGCAACCAACCTGGGTCGAAACGCAAAGCCCGTCGCGCGGCAAGAGCACGCTCTCGACGGTCTGACCGTCGGCGAGCGCCACCAGAAGGCGCTCCGAGCCATCCGCGCCGGGGTGCGCCG
>CAXYUI010000358.1:0-1916 GCA_964291975.1 uncultured Formivibrio sp.
CTGCGTAGGTTCAGGCGTTAGGCGCGCAATCGGGAGTGTGCTCTGGTCAATCAGCCCTTGTAATGCGAAGAGGGACTGAGAGAAATTGCGAAAAGGCGCTGAGTTGATCGATAGGTTCTGTTGCGATTTATCGAGCAGGCTGTGCGATTGCTCGATAAAAATCCGGATTTGCCCCTGTTTTTCTGCGGGGAGTATCTGAGAAAAATCGTTTTTTTCCAGCAATTGTTGCAGCAAAATAATGAACAAACCCAGGTTTTGCTGCAATTGGGTAATTTCTAAATCGCTGTGTTGCGTGAGCATCACGCGATCGAGTTGGTGACGCAAACGGAAGTATTCAGACGAAAAATCGCTATATGTCGAATAAAGACTAACGGCTTTGTTGTCGATTTGTTCGAGCAATTCCCCTTGTTTTTGCATGTTCCACCAAAGACCTCCAGCCAATACAGCGGTGGTGATCGCTGTGATGCC
The DNA here is from genome assembly GCA_964291975.1 of uncultured Formivibrio sp. GTDB lineage: Bacteria > Pseudomonadota > Gammaproteobacteria > Burkholderiales > Chitinibacteraceae > CAXYUI01. The sequence goes on from CAXYUI010000358.1 coordinate 469, forward strand.
GTAAGGCCATGCATGGGAAAGCTGCAAGGGTTGCTTCATTTTTTGTGAGGTTTCAGGTAAGAGGGGGTGCTTGGCATTATAGGGATGGACGTTGTTTTTGTCCTGCCGGCGGTGTTGGCTTCTTTTGTGCGGCGGTGATGCAGCAGCGCGAAACCGGAACGGGCCGATTTCGCGCTGTATTCAAGCATTACAGCTTGAAGTATTTCTCCGCGTTGTAGTAGCAGATGTTTTCCACGATGCGACGCAGCGCTTGCCAATCTTGCGGGTATTCGCCGTTTTCGACCCAGCCGCCGATCATATTGCACAGAATGCGGCGGAAGTATTCGTGACGGGTGTAAGACAAGAACGAGCGCGAATCAGTCAGCATCCCAACGAAAGCCCCCAGATTGCCCAGCTGCGAGAGCGCGGTGAGCTGGCGGATCATGCCGTCTTTCTGGTCGTTGAACCACCAGCCCGAACCAAACTGGATCTTGCCCATCACCGAGCCGTCCTGGAAGTTGCCGATCATGGTGGCGAGCACTTCGTTGTGGTTCGGGTTCAGCGTGTAGAGGATGGTTTTCGGCAGCTGGTTGTCGATGTTCAGATCCGACAAGAAGCGCGAGAGCTTGACCGCGACCTGACCGTCGCCGATCGAATCAAAGCCGACATCGGGGCCGAGCTTTTCGAACATGCGCTGGTTGTTGTTGCGCATCGCGCCGATGTGCAGCTGCATCGCCCAGCCGTATTGCGCATCGAGCCGACCGCAGGCGAGCAGCACCGCGGTCTTGTATTGCTCTGCTTCGATTTCATTGATTGCCACCCCGCTCATGGCTTTGGCCAGAATGGCGTCGAGTTCGGCGTTGGTCGCTGCGGCGTAGTACATGCCGATGTCGATGGCGTGGTCGGACAGACGGCAGCCATTGGCGTGGAAAAATTCCATGCGGTTGGCGAGCGCTTTGACCACATCGTCGAACTTGCTGATGGCGACGCCGCTGACCTGGGGGAGCTTGGCAGTGTATTCGGCAAAACCGCGCTTGTCGATATTGACGGCCTTGTCCGGGCGGAAGGTCGGCAGCACTTTGACTTCAAAACCGCTTTGCACGATTGCGGCGTGGTGCGCCAGATCGTCGATGGGGTCGTCGGTGGTGCAAACGGCTTTGACGTTGGAACCTGTCATCAGGCCGCGCGCCGACAGAGCCAGGGTGCCGATCTTGGCGTTGCACGCTTCCCAGATGGCGTCGGCGTTTTGTTCGTTGATGATGAGATCGACGCCGAAGTAGCGGCGTAGTTCCAGATGGCTCCAGTGGTACATCGGGTTGCCCACGGCCAGCGGCAGGATGCGGCAGAAGGCGCGGAATTTTTCGATGTCGGGCTGATCGCCAGTGCAGAAATCCTCGGTGATGCCTGAGGAGCGCATCAAGCGACATTTGTAGTGATCGCCGCCGTGCCAGATTTTAGTGATGTTCTTG
>CAXYUI010000359.1:0-1909 GCA_964291975.1 uncultured Formivibrio sp.
CGATCGCGCTCACGAACCACGCGACCGTAACGAATTTTCTTTTCACGCAGACCGCGCCGCACTTCGCCGGCGGTCTTTTCCAGCGCCTTATCGATCGCAGCCTTCATGTCGACTTCGAGCAGGAAGTGCACACCCCCGCGCAAATCCAGACCCAGCGCCATTGGCTTGGCATTGATCGCGGTCAGCCAGGACGGGGTGCGCGGCAAGAGGTTGAGCGCCACGATATAGCCATCGCCCAGCGCGCTTTGAATCACATCCTTGGCCTTGAGCTGAACTTCAGTGTCGTCAAAACGCACCTTGACCGATTTTTCATCCGTCATCACGTCTTCAATCGCGACACCCGCTTCTTTCAAAGCCGCCACCGCGCGATCACGCACGCTGTCGTCCATTTTCACCGTGGCGCGGCCACTGGAGGTCTGGACGGCGGGGCTTTCACCAAAAAGATTGGGCAAGGTATAGAAAGCCGCCGCGACCAGCGAGACGACAATCAAGATGTATTTCCAAAGCGGATAACGATTCATGACATCAACCGTAAAAAATAGAGAAAAGCGGCAGGAAACCTGCCGCTTCTGATGCGATCAGATATTGCTCTTGATCGTGCCTTTTTCGAGTTTGGCGGTAATCGCCGCACGCTGCACCAGCACTTCAACACCATCAGCCAGTTCCAGCGTGATGTATTGCTCAGAGATCTTGGCAATCCGACCAATCAGACCACCCGCGGTCAGGACTTCATCGCCTTTTTCCAGCGCCTTGAGCATGTCCTGGGTTTGTTTGGCCTTCTTCTGTTGCGGACGAATCAGCAAGAAGTAAGCGAAGACCAGGATGACGACCATCGGCAACATTTGTTCCAACAAGCCAGGAGTTGCAGCAGCGCCAGCGGCATAAGCAGGAGCAATAAACATCGAAACTCACCTCAGAGGGGTTTATTAAAAAACGAAGCGGATCATTCTAGCCGCAGGGGCAGGCAAAAGCTACCGCAAGAACCGGGCGCTTCCCCCTGCGACTGAATACGAGACAGCAGGTTTAATCCACACCCCGCGCCCGATCCGCCGCAAAGCGGGCAGCGTGCGCGGCAAAGTCATCCACCTCAATCGCCGCACGCATTTCACGCATGATGACCTGGTAGTAGTGCAGGTTGTGGATGGTATTGAGCTGAGAACTCAGGATTTCACCGGCGCGGAACAGGTGATGCAGATAAGCGCGGCTGAAATTGCGGCAAGCGTAGCAATCGCAGGTTTCATCGAGCGGGCGGTTGTCGTTGCGGTACTTGGCATTCTTGATGCGAATGTCGCCAAAGCGCGTGAACAGCATGCCGTTGCGGGCATTGCGGGTCGGCATCACGCAGTCGAACATATCGACACCCTGCCCGACCGCGAACACCAGATCTTCCGGCGTACCCACGCCCATCAGATAGCGCGGCGCATGGGTCGGCAACTTGGGCGCGGTGTGCGCGAGGATGCGGGCGAAGTCTTCCTTGGGCTCACCCACCGACAGGCCGCCAATCGCGTAGCCGTGGAAACCGATGTCTTTCAGGCCAGCGAGCGACTCGTCGCGCAGGTCTTCATGCATCCCACCCTGCACAATCCCGAAAAGCGCATTGTGATTCTGCAGACGGTCGAACTCGGCGCGCGAGCGCTTGGCCCAGCGATACGATAGCCGCATCGAATCGCCAGCTTGTTTGCGATCGGCCGGATACGGCGTGCATTCGTCGAAGATCATCACGATGTCGGAGTTCAGCACGGTCTGGATGCGCATCGATTCTTCCGGCGTCAGGAAAAGCTTGTCACCATTGATCGGGCTTTTGAACTTCACGCCCTCTTCGGTGATCTTGCGCATTTCCCCAAGACTGTACACCTGAAAGCCACCCGAGTCGGTAAGCATGGGTTTATCCCAGCCCATGAACTGGTGC
>CAXYUI010000360.1:0-1888 GCA_964291975.1 uncultured Formivibrio sp.
TCGACATTGAAATGCCGCGGATGGATGGTTTTGAATTCACCCGCAATGTCCGTGCTCACGCCGACACGCGAGATATTCCCATCATCATGATTACTTCGCGGACTGCGGATAAGCATCGCAACTATGCGTTCGAACTGGGCGTGAACGTCTTCTTGGGCAAACCCTATCAAGAAGACGAGCTCCTTGCCCATATTCGCCACTTTCTCGCGAATTAAGCATGCCCAGCACCAACAAAAAGCCCCTGTCAAACAGGGGCTTTTTTATATGGACGCATTTTATCGGTCACGTCCCTGCATGCTCTTTGCCACCGCAGCGAAGGCGTTAATCAATTGGGCATCAAAGCGCGTTTCCAGCCCCCCGTTCACTTCAAACAGTGTACGAAGCACGCCGCGCCGGAAATCTTCGCCACATAAGCCCGCCACCTGCTCCCAAAGCAGGTCTGCGCAGCCAATCATCAAGGCGCCCGGATGCGGCGGCATGTCATGCGCCGGCGCAAGAATCCCTTGGCCATTTATCCCCAGGTGGTGTTGTCGGATGATCTGCGCCGCCTCGGTGCAATCGGGCGCCATGCTAAGCAGCCAACTGGCAGATCGTTCGGGGTGCGTCGCATAGAATTCCCAATCAGGCGTTTTGGCGAGAGGGGTTTTTTGAAGCAGCGCATCGGGCAGCGCCAGTAAACCAGCGTCATGCCACAGCGTCGCCAGAGTCAGCGCATCTGCAGTGCAGGGATGTTGATAGTGGGCGTTAAGCATTTGCACCAGCTCAAGTTGCAATGCAGACCGCCCTTCCCATGCCGGAATACGCATTTCCAGCGCTGTGGCTAGTTGTTGACCAAGGTGCTGTGCGCGGGAAATCGATGCTGGAGAGGCCGGTTCCGCTGGCGCTTGCATAAAGCCGCTTTCATGCAACGCGAGTAAAACGTGCCGGGCGGCTTGGTCGGCGTCATCCTGACTGCGTGCTTGAGCGAGTTGGCGGATTTGTTCGAGAAGGGTGTCGCGCGGCGTTCGATCGTATTGATGGGTCGCGGCCAGCGTTTCCATCATGTCCTGAATCTGATCCATCCCCTGGATCAGCGCTTCCGCAATCAGCGCAGAGCACAGGAAGCGACGCTCCCGCAACGATTGCAGCACGCCTTCGAGCTGGTGCACAAACTGCATGATCGGTTCGGCGTGGCAGTAAGAAAAATCGCCTTTGATCGTGTGCATGTGACGAAAGGCGCTGGATAACAGGTCATTCGACGACGGAGTTTGTACCAGCTTATGTAAGTCATGTTCGAGCTCGGATAAATGCTCCCGAACTTCGGTCATCACTTCAGGCAACATCGCAAAATCGACTTCAACCGCACTCATCATGCATCCCTGCTCGTCAATCGGCGTAATCACCAGATTGGCACAAGAACGCAATAAACGTCGAATTTTGCCGGGAAAATGATGCGAAAAGGCCGCCTTGCGGCGGCCTTGATAGAGATCAGGAGAAGGCTGCAGAGCTTGGGGATTGCTTCGTAGACCCGGCTTTGCCGGGGCTTGGAGAGCATGCATACATGCCAAGTCAGCAGCCTGGGGTCGCCTTGCGGCGGCCCTGGTTTGGATTACTGCAGTTTGGTGAGTTGAGCCTGGAGCTTGCCGAGCTTTTCTTCCAGTTCCGCCAGCTGCGTCTTGTCTTTCTCGACCAGATGCGCCGGTGCTTTATCGGTGTAGCCCGGTTTTTCCAGCTTGGCGCGGATGCGATCGACGCCTTCGGCGACCTTGGCGATTTCCTTGGTCAAACGCGCCGATTCGGCAGCCTTGTCGATCTCAACCTTCAGCATCAGGCGGGTCGAACCGGCCCTGGCCACCGGCGCATCGTCTTCCGGCAATTGGGCGGCAATATTGGCTTCCGACAACCGGGC
>CAXYUI010000361.1:0-1886 GCA_964291975.1 uncultured Formivibrio sp.
GCTTGCGTGGTGGCTTGCTGGTTGAGGGAGGCAAGCGGCGCCGGGGGCAGGGTGGCGACATGATGGGTGCTCACCGGTACGGCATTTTCGAAGTGCTCGGCGTTGTTGAGCATGATGCCGGTCGCGGCAAAAAACAGCATGCCAACGAGCCCGATGGCGGCGCTGATCCAGTGGATCTGGGTCATGATGCGCAGCCAGGCTGCGCGTTTTTGGATTGATTGGGTAGAAGAGGCTTGCATGAGGTTCACCATCCGTTGGTATGGTTCGGATTTAACGCGTTCGATGTAAACAGGGTGTGCGCGGATCGGGCTTTTTTGTAAATGGCATGTAAATGTTTGTGCCGAGCGGTTACAAAGCGCCAGCCTGGCAGAGCGCTCGCGCTATGCTTGCGGCAAGATCAAACAAGGTTGATGCCATGGGCAAGAAAATCCTAGTCGTCGATGACGACCCTGAACTGACTGAACTTTTGCGCGGCTATCTGGGCGAACAGGGTTTTGAGGTGGCTACCGCCTGCGATGGCGTGGCGATGCGCAGCGAGTTGGAGGCCTGCCGACCCGATCTTTTGATTCTGGATCTGATGCTGCCCGGCGAAGATGGCCTCACGCTATGCCGCAATCTGCGCGCTACCTCGAAGCTGCCGATCCTGATGCTGACCGCGCGCGGCGATGATATGGACCGCATCATTGGTCTCGAAATGGGCGCGGACGATTACCTGCCCAAGCCTTTCAATCCGCGTGAACTGCTCGCGCGCATCAAGAGCATTTTGCGCCGCGCTGAAGATCACGAACCCCAGTCGGCGCAGTCAAAGTCACCGCATTTTGCGGGCTGGACGCTGGATCTGGCGGCGCGCCATCTCGTCGGCAGCGACGGCGTGGTGATTGCGCTATCGAGTGGTGAATTTCGCGTGCTGCACCTTTTGGCCGATTCACCCAACCGCGTGTTTTCGCGCGATCAGTTGATGGACGCGCTGGCCGGGCGCGACGCCGGGCCGTTTGACCGTACGATTGACGTGATGATTTCACGCCTGCGCCGGCGGCTGAACGACGACGCGCGCGATCCGGAACTCATCAAAACCGTGCGCAGCGAAGGCTATATGCTCGCCGCGCGTGTGGAGCGCCGCACATGAAATGGCCGCGCACGCTATTTGGCCAGATTGCGCTGGCGTTGTTTGCGGGGCTCTTGGTCGCGCAGCTCGCCGGACTCGCGCTGATGATCGACGACCGAGGGCGGCTCAATTACAAACTGCTTTCCGAATACGCCGCCCAGCGCATGGGCGGGATTGCGGCGATTCTCGATGAAGCCAAAGCGGCTGAACGTCCCGCACTGATCCGGGCGCTGAGCGTGCCGCCGACCACCATTTCCCTGACCCAAGCCTGGTCGGCCGACGGGGCGGAACGTTCCGCAGATGCCAAACGTTTGGCCGGCAATGCCGCCAGCCGCTTCGGACGGGCGCTGGAAATCCAGATGCTGTCGATTGAAAAGCGGGATGTGGCGCATTGGAGCCTGCTGACGCGCGAAGCGAGCGAGCATCGCAGCAGAAGCGAGCGGGGTCGGCCTTTTTTTGCCCGCACTTATCTTGCGCAGATTCGCCTGACGGATGGCGCGGTGGTGACTTTTCATCACCAGTTGCCGGTGCCAGGCCTCGATCTTTCGTATCGCTTGATCGGCTTACTGGCCTTGCTCGGCGTTTCGGTCGCGCTGCTCTCGCTCTGGGCGGTGCGTCGGCTGACCCGCCCGCTGGAAAAGCTCGCCATGGCAGCAACAGGACTCGCGCGCAATCTCAACCAGCCACCACTGCCCGAAACCGGCCCCGTGGAATTGCGCCAGGCGGCCATGGCCTTCAATGCCATGCAACGCGATCTCAAACGCCTGATCGACACGCGCGC
>CAXYUI010000362.1:0-1882 GCA_964291975.1 uncultured Formivibrio sp.
TGAGGCGTCGATTTCGATGGTTGAGGCTTCCGGAATCAGAGCCACCCAAAGGCAATCGGACGTGGCGCTCTGCCGTTGCCGCGCGAACAAAACCTGGCCGCCGCTTGCGCTTTCTTCCAAGTCGATGCGGCTTTTCAGTTCACGCATCATGGCTTGGCTGAAGGCCACGAAATCAAGACGATGCTCGAGATAGTCGCGCACCAGTTGCACGCTGGGAAAACCGGATTCGTCTTCTTCAAATCGACCATAACCCTTGCTGCTGCGCGCGCCGTAGAAGTCGCTGAGCCGGTTGACCAGTTGCTCGGCCAGCAGGTCGGACGGGATGGGCGTTTCGCGCAAGGCCATTGAGGCGGGCTGCTGCGCTTCCTTGTCGAGACGGTGAAGAATGAGAGTCAACGCGGGAGTCATGGGCAGGCCTTGGGTACGAGCGGATCGGCATTCTAACGTTTCGCGCTCTGGCACGGAAATCTGCCGGCTTGTTTGAATATTTCAATAGTTGTTGTAGTATTGCGCTATGGAAAAAACAGCAGCAGTGCGGATTTTTGAATCCCTGTCTTCGGGGGTGCGTCTGGATGTGTTTCGGCTTCTGGTCAAGCGTGGGCTGGACGGCATGGTGGCGGGCGAAATCGCCGCCACGCTGAATGTGCCGCCGACCAATCTGTCCTTTCATTTAAAGGCGCTGACGCAGGCGGGTTTGCTCACGGTCGAGCAAGAAGGTCGCTTTCAGCGCTACCGAGCCAATCTGGTGCTGATGCTTGATCTGGTGGCCTATCTCACCGAGGAGTGTTGCGGCGGTCATCCGGAACAATGTGCAGATCTGCGCCAAGCCTCGTCTTGTTGCGATGCGCTGTTGCCAGCGCGCGAGCCATGATGTGGCTCTTTTTTTGATTTGTTGTTTCAATGATTGTTGAAGTTTTAAATTAAAGGATGACAATAATGGAAAAGGCTTATCACGCGCTGGTTCCTGACGCGATTTTCTTTGGTGCGGCGGCGGATATCCCGCAGATCGCCGAGCAAGAGGGCATCGAAGTAGTGGTCGATCTGCGCGAGGAATCGACCGGCTGCACGGCCAGTGATGCGCATTTGCAGTGGGTCAAAGTCGGCTTGGGCGATCATGCCGAAACACCGGAAGTCGAAGGGTTCCGCGCTGCCATTGCTGCCGTGGTGGCGGCCTATCGCGCCGGGCGCAAGGTGGCTTTTCATTGTGGTGGCGGACGTGGCCGCACCGGGGCGGTGGCCACTGGCGTTTTGCTGGCGCTGGGTCAGTGCCGCACAGTCGCCGAGGCCGAAGCGATGGCTCAAGCCATTCGCCCGCAAATCAACCTTAAAGCCAATCAACGCGCCGCTTTGCTGGCGCTGTATCCGGCCATGTCGTGATCGGCCTGAATTCAATAAAAGGAAATCAAAATGGGACTCTTTGAACGCTATCTCACCGTCTGGGTTGCGCTGGGCATTCTGGCTGGCGTGGGTCTGGGCCTCTTGGCGCCGGACATTTTCCAGGCGATTGCCGCACTGGAAATCGCCCACGTCAATCTGGTGGTCGCCGTCTTCATCTGGGTGATGATCTACCCGATGATGATCCAGATCGACTGGCACGCAGTGAAGCAAGTCGGCCAGAAGCCGCGCGGGCTGCTGCTCACGCTCACGGTGAACTGGCTGATCAAGCCCTTTACCATGGCCGCGCTCGGCGTGCTGTTTTTCCAGTATCTGTTCGCGCCCTGGGTCGATCCGCAATCGGCCAGCGAATACATCGCCGGCATGATCTTGCTTGGCGTCGCGCCATGCACGGCCATGGTGTTTGTCTGGTGCCAGCTGGTGAAGGGTGACGCCAATTACACCCTGGTGCAGGTTTCGGTGAACGATCTTGTCATGGTGGTGGCGT
>CAXYUI010000363.1:0-1877 GCA_964291975.1 uncultured Formivibrio sp.
CTTGACGAGCTTGTTGCGGGGTTGCGCGCCCAAATCGGCGGGGACGCCACTGTGCTCGTCAATGGTTCTCGTTTCATGCAGATGGAACGGGTTGTTAAAGCTTTGCAGGAATAAGGAGAAGAGGAATGCTGCTGTTCCTGACTCAATGGCTCGGCGAATCGATCCGCGCCTTTAATGTTTTCAACTACATCACCTTGCGTGCGGTGATGGCGACGATCACCGCGCTGGGGATTTCCTGGGCGCTGGGTCCGTGGGTGATCCGCAAACTGACCGAAATGAAAGTCGGCCAGGCCGTGCGCAATGATGGCCCGCAAACCCATCTGGTCAAAGCCGGTACGCCGACCATGGGCGGCACGCTGATTCTGCTGGCCATCGGCCTGACCACCCTGTTGTGGGGCGATCTGCGCAACAAATACATCTGGCTGGTGCTGATCGTGACGCTGGCCACCGGCGTGATCGGCTTTGTCGACGATTACAAAAAAGTCGCGCTCAAGAACCCGAAGGGCTTGTCGGCCAAAGCCAAGATGTTCTGGCAATCGCTGATCGCCATTGGCGCAGGCGTTTTTCTGGTCACGGCTGGCAGCCTGCCCGAACAGACCGGGTTCATCATTCCCTTCTTCAAGCAGATTATTTATCCGTTTGGCGCGATCGGTTTTTGCGTGCTGACCTACTGCGTGATCGTGGGCACCAGCAACGCGGTCAATCTCACCGATGGTCTTGATGGCCTCGCGATCATGCCGACCGTGCTGGTTTCCGGCGCGTTTTGCGTATTCGCCTACGTCGCCGGCCACGCCGTGTTCTCCAAATATCTGGGCGTGCCTTTCGTTCCGGGCGCGGGCGAATTGGTGATTTTCTGCGCCGCTATGGCGGGCGCTGGGTTGGGCTTTCTGTGGTTCAACGCCTACCCGGCAGAAGTCTTTATGGGCGACGTTGGCGCGCTGGCGCTCGGCGCGGGTCTGGGCATTGTGGCGGTGATCGTGCGCCAGGAAGTCGTGCTCTTCATCATGGGCGGCGTGTTTGTGATGGAAGCGCTCTCGGTGATGATCCAAGTCGCCAGCTTCAAGCTCACGGGAAAACGCGTGTTCCGCATGGCGCCGCTGCACCACCACTACGAACTCAAGGGCTGGAAGGAGACGCAGGTTGTGGTCCGTTTCTGGATCATCACCATGCTGCTGGTTCTGGCCGGTCTTGCCACCCTCAAACTGCGGTAAAAGAAAATGGATTTGCAAGGTAAACACACCATCGTCGTCGGCCTCGGAGATACGGGCTTGTCGGCCGCCAAGTGGCTGGCCAAGCTCGGCGCACGCGTGACGGTGGCTGACACTCGCCCGACCCCGCCGGGGCTGGATGCGCTGAAATCATCCGTGCCGCAAGCTGCTTTGCGCTTGGGGGCATTCGATCAGGCGACTTTTGCCGATGCCGATGTGCTGGTCGTCAGTCCGGGCATGGCGCTGGCGACCCCGACGGTTGCCGCAGCCGTCGCGCGCGGCGTGCCGGCTTTGGGCGATGTCGAACTCTTCGCGCAGGCGATCGCAGGTTCAAGCAGCAAGGTCATCGCGATCACGGGCTCGAACGGCAAATCGACCGTAACGACCATGGTCGGCGAGATGTGCAAGGCGGCGGGGCTGAAAACCGAAGTGGCCGGCAACATTGGATTACCTGTTCTCGATGCGCTCACCGAATGGCGCGAACGCGGCGAGACGCCCGATGTTTGGGTTCTGGAGCTTTCGAGCTTCCAGCTTGAAACGACTTCCAGCCTGCATCCGGATTCGGCGGTCGTGCTCAATGTCACCGAAGATCACCTCGACCGTTATGACGCCATGCCCGGCTATGCCCAGGGCAAAGCCCGGGGGTTTGCTGGCCATGGCGTACAGGGG
>CAXYUI010000364.1:0-1861 GCA_964291975.1 uncultured Formivibrio sp.
CCGTCGGCGAGCGCCACCAGAAGGCGCTCCGAGCCATCCGCGCCGGGGTGCGCCGAGCGCACGCTCGCCAGACCCTGCAGTTGCTCGGTGAGTCTGGGCAGGACTTCGCGCACAGGGATCGGGAAAAAAGTTTCCGCGCTGCGCCGCTTGGGGCCGGCGTCGAGCGCCTGCGCTTGCAGCCAAGCGCGCAGGACGCGCTTTTCATGGCAGTCCTGCGCGCCGTGCTCGCGCAAAAGCTGGCGGATTTCGCGCACGCGCATGACTTAGATCACCCCGGCTTGCGCCTTCGCATAAGCCGCCAGCAGTTTCGTGTGCATCCGGCTGCCTTCAAAATTGGCGCCCAGCGTATTCAAGCCAAAGAAGCGTTCTTCGCCATCGAGCAAGCGTTCAGCCAGTGCCAGTGTGTCTTCGCCGTAGAGCGCAACAAGCGCGGTCGGATGCGTGCCCATGCCATCGAGACCGATCAGCGCTTCAATGCAGCGGTAGACCTTGAGGCGATCGGCGTCGAGCTGGCCGAAGTGGCGAATCCACTCACAACCGGCGCGCGTGCCTTCGTCGTCGCTGAGCGCGAGCGAAAGCAGGGTTTTGAGCTCGCCGATGCGCAGGTCTTTCCAGGCGGAATCCGCATCGGGCGCCAGACCAATCAGCGCGGCGACCGGGCGTTGATCGTCAAGATCGAGCTCGTCGAGCGTGTCAAACAGCGCTTCACAGCCGTCTTCATCAAGGTTCGGCAGGTCGATCAGCGCGGCGCGGATGGCGTTGCCGACGCTGCTGTTTTCCCATTCCAGATCGTCGACCGGATAGATTTCCGACATGCCCGGCACCAGAATCCGGCAGGCGTATACGCCCTGATGGGTGAAGTCGGCGGCGTAGATTTCGGCGCCTTCGTCGGCGATGCAGTCGCACAAGGCTTGATAATCATCCTCGGTCGAACCGCACCAATCCCAGTCGACAAAATCGAAGTCCGGCTCGGCCGAAAGGAAGTTCCAGTGCACGATGCCGCTGGAATCAACGAAATGGATTTCCAGATTCGGCGCTTCGGCGACTTCTTCCAGATCAAAGCCCAGCTCGGGGAAACCATCGAGCGCATCAAGCGCGCGGCCTTGCAAGAGTTCGGTCAGTGCGCGCTCCAGCGCGACTTCAAAGCTCGGATGCGCGCCAAAGCTCACAAAACAGCCCTGATCCTTGGGGTTGAGCAGGGTGACATTCATCACCGGATACACGCCGCCGAGCGACGCGTCTTTGACCAGAATGCCGAAACCGGCGGCACGCAGCGCTGCTATCCCGGCGGCGATTTTCGGGTAGCGTGCGATCACATCGACCGGCACATCCGGCAGGCACAAGCCTTCGCGCAGCACGCGGAATTTGACGAAGCGCTCGATGATTTCCGACAGCGCCTGCGCGCGGGCTTCCGGCTGCGTATTGCCCGCCGCCATGCCGTTGCTGACATAGAGGTTGCCGATGATATTGACCGGGAAGTACACGGTTTCGCCGTCGCTGAGCCGGGTATAGGGCAGGGCGCAGATGCCGCGCTCGGCGTGGCCGGAATTCAGATCCACCAGACGCTCGGCCGGGATGCTCGCTTCCGGGTTGTAGAAAGCCTGCAATTCAGGAGTGAGGATTTCCTCGGGCCAGCTGCCGTCTTCCGGCAGCGGGAACCAGGCTTCCTGTGGGTAGTGCACCGCATCCTGTTCAGCAACCGATTCGCCCAGATAGTAGTGCGACCAGAAGTAGTGGCAGGAAAGGCGCTCGAAGAATTCGCCCAGCGCACTTGCGCGCGCCGCCATTTCGCTGGCGCCCTTGCCGTTGGTAAACAGCAGCGGGCAATCGGCATCGCTGACATGCACCGACCACACGCCTT
>CAXYUI010000365.1:0-1854 GCA_964291975.1 uncultured Formivibrio sp.
CTTTACCCGTCCGGAAGGCACGCTGATCCACATGGCCAAATGCCGTGAGTACGGCGTGAACATGATCATCGGCACCACCGGCTTCGAAGACGAAGGCAAGGCGCAGATCAAAGCCGCCAGCGCGGACATCGGCATCGTTTATGCGCAGAACATGAGCGTGGGCGTGAACCTCGTCTTCAAGCTGCTCGAAGTCGCCGCCAAAGCACTTTCTACCGGCTACGACATTGAAATCGTCGAAATGCACCATCGTATGAAGGTCGATGCGCCGTCCGGCACGGCGATCCGCATGGGCGAAGTGGTTGCCGACGCGCTGGGTCGCGATCTGAAGGAATGCGCCGTGTACGGCCGTGAAGGCGTGACTGGCGAGCGCGATCCGTCGACGATTGGTTTTGCCACGCTGCGCGGCGGCGACGTGATCGGCGATCACACCGTGGTCTTTGCCGGCATGGGCGAGCGCGTCGAAGTCACGCACAAGGCCAGCAGCCGCAATATCTACGCCCAAGGCAGCGTGCGCGCCGCGCGTTTCCTGGCTGATAAGAAAAATGGCCTCTTTGACATGCAGGATGTACTCGGCTTGCGCTGATTTTTGGCGTGTTAGACTCAAAAGCCCCTTCGGGGGCTTTTTGTTTGGGATATGAAATGAAGATCATCGTTGAACGCCAGATTTCCGCCGCCCGCAAAGCCGAACTCGGCATTGCCAGCTGGCCAGTCTGGGAAAAGGAAATCTCAACCTTCCCGTGGGCTTATGATTCGAGCGAGACTTGCTTGCTTGTTGCCGGTGAAGTCACAGTCACACCGGAAGGCGGCGAGGCGGTGACGATCTGCGCGGGCGATCTGGCGACTTTCCCGGCCGGGATGCGCTGCACTTGGGCGATCACGCAAGACCTTTGCAAACACTACTCCTTCGGTTAAAGCCATGAACGAATTCGGACTGATTGCGCGTTACTTTGACTGGCCCGCGCCTGCGGGCTGGCTGGGCGTGGGCGACGATGCGGCGCTGGTGCCGCCAGAAGGCATGACGCTGGCGGTGTCGGTGGACATGCTGGTGGAAGGCCGGCATTTCTTTGCTGATGTCGATCCGGGCTGCTTGGCGCGCAAGGCGCTGGCGGTCAATTTGTCCGATCTGGCGGCGATGGGCGCCCAGCCGCGCTGGTTCACGCTGGCGCTGGCGCTGCCCGAAGTCGATGTGGATTGGCTTGCTGCTTTCAGTCTGGGTCTGCGCGAAATGGCCGATGAATACGGCGTGGCGTTGATTGGCGGCGACACTACGCGCGGGCCTTTGACGATCTCGATCCAGATCGCGGGCGTTGTGCCGCAGGGCGAGGCGATCACGCGCGCGGGTGGCCAGGTGGGCGACGAAGTTTGGGTGTCCGGTCCGCTGGGTGCCGCAGCGGCGGCGGTCATGCAGCGCACTGGCCGCGTTGAGCTTACTGAGCGTGCCAAAGCCCTGTGCTCAGTGCGCCTTGATCTGCCGAACCCGCGCCTGCAATTAGGGCAAAGCTTGCGCGGCGTGGCGAGCGCCATGCTCGATCTTTCTGACGGCTTGGTCGGCGATCTGGCGCATATCTGCGAGCGCTCGCGCTGCGGCGCAGAAATTGAATTTTCTCGCGTGCCCTATCCGCAAGAAATCGCCAATCTGCCACCCGATCTCTTGCAAGAAGCCGTGCTGGCAGGCGGCGATGATTACGAGCTTTGCTTTGCTGCGCCGGCAGAAAAGCACGAAGAAATTGTCGAAATCGGCCGCCGGCTTGATCTGCCGCTCGCCTCTATCGGTCGTCTGGTCGCGGGCGATTGCGTGACGGTGCTCGATGAAAACGGTCAGCCGCTGCCGCTGTTGCGCGGCGGTTTCGATCA
>CAXYUI010000366.1:0-1852 GCA_964291975.1 uncultured Formivibrio sp.
GCTTTCTTCGCAGACTTCCTTTAAGCCTCCACGCCGGCTTCACGCAGCAGCGCGGCGAGTTCCATCGCGGTCTTGACCTGCATTTTTTCGAGCGTGCGGGCGCGGTGGACTTCGACGGTCTTCATGCTGATGGCCAGATCATCGGCAATCTGTTTGTTGAGCCGACCGACCAGAATCAGTTTGAGCACTTCGCGCTCGCGCGGAGTGAGTTGCGTGAGTCGTTGATTCACTTCGGCTTGCAATTCCCAAACTTCGCGCGTGGCCTTGTCGTTAGCGAGACAGCGCTCGATGAGGTCAACGATGTCATTGTCGGCAAAGGGTTTTTCGACAAAATCGGCTGCGCCTTGCTTGATGGCATTCACCGCCATCGGCACATCGCCATGGCCGGTCAGAAAGATCACCGGCGGGCAATAGGGCTTCTTCTTCAATTCTGCAAAAACTTCCAGCCCGCTCATGCCCGGCATGCGCACATCGAGCAAGATGCAGGCGATGTCTTCCGGGCGAAAATCGGCCAGCAGCGCCTCGCCGCTCTCGAAAAGTTCAACCTGATGGTTGCGCGTTGAAAACAACCACGACAGCGCGTCACGCAGCGCGGCGTCGTCGTCGACAATGGCAATTTTGCGTTCAGGATTCATGCGGCGCCTCCAGCGGCAAAGTAAAGATAAAGCGGCAGCCGCCTTCGGGATTGTTTTCCATCCACAGGCGGCCACGATGGTTTTCGATGATCGAGCGGCAGATATTGAGCCCCATGCCCATGCCGCTGGGCTTGGTGGTAAAGAAGGGCTTGAAAAGCTGTTCCAGCTGCTCGGGCGCGATGCCGGGGCCTTGGTCGCAGATCGCCACGATAAGGCGTTCCGCGTCGGTGTGCGTTTGGACGGCCAGCGTGCGATCCGTGCTGTTTTGCATCGCTTCGATCGCGTTGCGGATCAGGTTGAAAAGCACCTGTTCCAGCATGACCGGATCGCCATGGATGAGAGGGAGTCCGCTCATGTCGGGCAGGATAATCTTGACTTGCAAGCGGGCAATTTCGCTATTGAGTAGCGCCAGCACGGTGTCGATCAGCATGCCGATCTGGCACGGTGCGCGATGTGGGGCGCGGCGTTGCACGAATTCGCGGATGCCGCGAATGATCTGGCCGGCGCGGCGTGCCTGCTCGCTGATTTTTTCGTTGGCGACCATCAGCTGCTCGCGGTTCGGATCGGACTGATTCAAGAGGTTGCGGCTGCCCGTGGCGTAGCTCGCGATCGCGGCGAGCGGCTGGTTGAGCTCATGCGCAAGGCTGGAAGCCATCTCGCCCATGCTGATCAGGCGCGCAGTCTGCTGCAATTGCTCGTTCTGTTCGCGCTCGCGCTGCGCGGCCTGTTTGATTGTGGTGATGTCGGTGGCAATTTCCAGCCAGACCAGTGAACCATCGACCCAGACGCTCTGCCGGCTTTTGACCTGATACCAGCGGTGGTTGAAGCGGTCGAACCATTCGGCGCTGCTGGTGGGTAGCGACTGGCGAGGCACGAAAGGCACGGCGCAGCAGCGGCCACGCCAGTCGGGCAGATTGAAAGCGCGGTCGAACTGGCGGTTGGAAAGCAGTAACTCGCCCGTTTCTGCGTCGGTCACGGCGACGGCCGAGTCGAGCCCGTTCAAGACGGCGACAAAGCGTTCGTGCGAGCTTTGCAGTGCTTCGCGCTCCTGTTGCAGTTCGGTAACGTCATACAGCGAGCAGATCCAGCCTGTGTGCTTGCCTTCTTGATCGATCAGCGGCGCCGTAATCAGGCGCGCTTCGAAGCGCTGACCGTCGCGATGCATCAGCCCCAACTGAAAACCGTGCTCGTCAGCGCGACCGGCCAGAATCGCGCGG
>CAXYUI010000367.1:0-1849 GCA_964291975.1 uncultured Formivibrio sp.
AAGGAGGGCGAAGCAGGCTGCAAAAAATATCTGGCCTTTATGCAGACGCAATTTCGCCCCAAATCATGAGACAAGCCCCGCGTTTGCGGGGCTTGTTTTTTTTAGCTGAAATCATTTTCCCGGTTTGCCGAACCCGCGCCCAGTGCATACCAGTCCACCTTGCGCGTCAGCGCCATGGCTGCCGCGAGGATGCCAAAGAGCAGCAAAGATCCCATCAAGAGCGCGTTGTCTTCCGAGACCAGCAAGCCGTAGAGCGCGCCGTACAGCACCATCAGCCAGCCCTGGCTGCGCCCAGATAAGACCATCCAAAGGGAAAATGTTCGGACAGCGCGAGCAGCAGCAGGAAAAAGAGCGCGAGCGCGATGCCGACCAGACCATATTGCACCGGGTGGATGGGCAGGCGCTTGAGCACTTCAAACAGCGCGAAGGTCGCGAAAGTCAGCATCACAAACAAAAAGCCGTATTTCACCGAACGCTCGGCCTGCTGGTAGATGTCGACCGGGGTGACCAGACTCAAACCGCTGGCCTCTGTTTGCAGCTCTTCGGCCGATTTGGCCGCATGGTAGCGCTGCGCAAAATTGCTGGCGAAATGGCTGGTCTGCCAGTTTGCGGTAAAGCCGTTCTGGCTGATTTGGTGGCTGCTGGGCAGGATCTTGCCGTCAAAGCTCGGATGCGGCCAGCTTGAACGCAGTTGAACCTGCGTTTCGCGGCCGACCGGCAACCAGCGCAGCGCCTGGCTGCCGCGCAGATCGAGCTTGATGGTGAAGCCAAATTTGCCGCCTTGCCCGATCGGCAGCTTTACTTTGGCGTGAACGCCGTTGCCCAGAATGGCGATGGGCTGACCTGGCTCGAAAGCATGGGCTTCTTGGTTGAAGGTGAGCTGGGGCGTGCTGCGCAAACCGCGATTGTCCGCCAGACCGACCACCACGGCCGGCTCCAGCCATTCCACGGCTTCGCCAGCCGGCAGACCCGCGTTGGCCGGTAATTCGAATTCGCCGCTCAGCAAAAAGTCGCCATGGTAGAGCAGGGCTTCAAAAATTCCGCGCTGGCGCGTTTCGGTGTCGAGTCCGCCGCGAATATCCAGGCGAGTCGGGAAAAAATGCAGGGTTTCTTCGCGCAGCACCGACTTGCGCACGCGCTCGCCTTTTTCATTTTCGGTTTCGACTTGCCGGTAGCGCTTGATCGGGATGGTCAGGATCGGCCCGGCGATGACCTGCTCACTGGAAATACCGCCGGCGATGTCGCGCTGCACGCTGTCGCGGCGATTGCTGCGCTCGCTGATCATCGATTCGATGCTGGACAGCGCAAAGAGCAGGATCAGCATCAAAACGCCGATCAGCAGGGCTTTTTGTACGAGTTTGTTTTTCATGATGAGGCTCCGTTGAAATCACGCAACCATCATGCAAGCCCAATGTGAAGGCGGCCCAAAGCCAGTGTGAAGTTCTGTGAAGCGCTCAGCGGGGCAAAAAGCGCAAGGTGGCGATGGCGCCGCCGTCCGGGTGATCGGCCACTTCGATTTGCGCGCCATGCAGCGCGGCGACTTCGCGCACGAACGCCAGACCAATGCCGCTGCTTTTCTCGCCGCCATCCGGGCGCGGCAAGGAATAAAAGCGCTCGAAAATGCGCGCTTGCGCGTAATCGGGAATGCCCGGGCCGTGGTCGCGGATCGTGATCGCTGGCGGCGAGGCGCAGAGGCCGATCTCAAGCAGCCCGCCTTGCGGGCTGAAGGCGATCGCATTGTCGAGCAGATTCTGGATGGCCTGGCGCAAGAGAAAGGCATCGCCTTCGACCTGCACGATGGTGTCGCCCTCCCAGACGAGTTGCAAGGCTTTGCGCGCCAGCGGCGCGT
>CAXYUI010000368.1:0-1841 GCA_964291975.1 uncultured Formivibrio sp.
AGCGGCCTTTTTTAATGGGAGGATTGTCTTTGCTTACGGGCTGAAAGACGAGCCGCAACCGCAAGTGGTGGTTGCATTCGGATTGCGAATCACGAATTGTGCGCCTTCCAAACCTTCGGTGTAGACGATTTCTGCGCCAACCATGTCCCATGGATCAGGATCGGCGCCCGCCGCCAGCGTCAACACAAAGCACGTCGCCAGCCCCATGCCGACGCTGCTGGACACCTGTTTGGAAACGCCCATGATAGGGCAAAGCCCCAGAAATTTAATCAAGACCACGTTATTGACCAGCACCGTGGTGAGGATCAGGAAAAAGTATTCATGCATGGCAGTCTCCTTTGCCGTGGTCTTCGCAAAGGGCGTGCCAAGTGGGTGTTGTTTTTTAAGTGTTTGTATTTGATGGATTATTTTTTATGGGGCGCGAAGGTCGCGGCTAGGCTTGTCGCAAGCAAGACGAGCGAATGTGCGATTTGCGACAGGCTCTGCTGTGCGCCAAAGCGGTGCGGGCTGGCGCGAGCGATCTCGCTTGCGGTGCATGCGCTTTCTTCATGCTGACGTGTTAAACCCTTGTAAAAGCATGGTTTTTGTTGGATCTGCGACATCGGCACGCTTATTGCTGTGTTCAGTCATGGACAAAATCACCCATTCCCCCGCCTTGGCACAGCTGCCCGCAGCGCTTTTTCGCGAGCTGCTTGAAGTCGCCCCGCTGGCCGTCAGCATCACCGATGCCTCGGGCCGCATCCTTTATGTGAACCCGACTTTTAGCCAGATCACCGGCTATGCCGCTGACGAAGTCATCGGCGGCAATCCTTCGCTGCTGTCTTACAAGGTCACCCCGCGCGAAGTGTACGAAGGGTTGTGGACGGCGATCAGCGCTGGTGCGCGCTGGCAGGGGAGGCTGGTCAACCGGCGGCGCAACGGCGAGCGTTATGTGGCTGAGCTGTCGATCACGCCGATCAAGGACGAGATGGGTCGAATCCGCTTTCACCTTGGTCTGCATCAGGACGTGACCGAACTGCACGCGCTCAATGAAAGCCTGCATAACCAGAAACGCTTGATCGAAACCATCATCGACCTTGCGCCGGTGGCGGTGGTGCTGCTCGACGAGCAAGAACGCGTGGTGCTCGACAATCAGGAATACAAAAAGCTGATGGGCTGTTTTGGTCAGGAAGAACCCGCCCATGCCTTGCTGGCGGCGCTGCGCGCCGATGCCGGCGAAGGCGAATGGGCGCGTATTTTGCAACAGGGCGAATTCAGCCCGCGCATCTTGCGCTTTGACCGCGCCGGGCCGGATGGCCCTAGCTGGTATGCCGTTTCCGGCAATGGTTTCGAGCAGCGCGATGTCGGCGTGGACAGCTATTTCAACGACACGCCGCGCCGTTATCTTTTGCTGGTGATTGTCGACAACACCGACCTTAAGCGCCGCCAACAGGCTGAATGGTTGCAGGCGCTACGCGCCATGCTGGCCGAGGGTGAATTGATCGCGCGGCTGCGCGAAACGCTCTCGGGCGCGGCTTACCAGTTGGCAGGTCCACTCAATGTGATTGCGGCGGCCGAGCGTCAGTTGATGCGTCGTTTGCCGCCTTGCGATGCTGCGCTCGAAGCGCTGGGCGAAGCCCGTCGCCAGGGCGAAGACGCGCTGGAACTGCTCAAGAGCGCCACGCCGACAGTCCCGCCGGAAGCTTGGCAGCCGGTCAACGGCAATGAACTTTTGCATGATGTGTTGCAAGTGCAGACCCGGCGTTTGCTGGCTGAAGGCGTGGTGGTCGATTGGCGACCGGCGCTGCGCCTGCCGGCGATTCGGGGGCAGGCGCGGGCTTTGCGCGGCGCGCTCAACCAGT
>CAXYUI010000369.1:0-1802 GCA_964291975.1 uncultured Formivibrio sp.
GCATAAAAAACGGGGCGTAATTCAACGCCCCGTTTTTTACAGCACCTTGCCCGGATTCATCAGCCCCTGCGGGTCGAGCGCCGCTTTGACCGACTTCATCATCTGCAATTCGATCGCCGGACGATAGCGCGCCAGCGCTTCGCGCTTGAGCTGGCCGATGCCGTGCTCGGCGCTGATGCTGCCGTTTTCTTCGGCTACGCAGTGGTAAATGATCTCGTTGAGCGCCGGCTCATGCACATACGCCGCCTTGCTGCGCTCGGTCAGGAACACGTTGTAGTGCAGATTGCCGTCGCCCAGATGGCCGAAAGCGACAATCTGACCTTCCGGGAAGGCGGCGCGGATGCGGCTCGCGCACTTGGTCAGAAAGCCTGGAATCCGGCTGACCGGCACGCTGATGTCGTGCTTGATGCTGACGCCCTCGCGACGCTGCGCTTCCGGGATCGCCTCGCGCAAACGCCAGAATTCCCCGATCTGCGTTTCGCTTTGCGCCACCACCGCATCCTCACAGCCCAGATCGACGAGCGCTTCGACGAGCTGATCGGTCAGCAATCCGGCATCGCCACAATCGCTGACTTCCAAGAGCACACACCAATCCGGCGCAGGCGTAAATGGCAAGGCAATATCGCGACAATGTTTAGCCAGCAGATCAAAACAGGGGCGGGTCAGCAGCTCGAAGGAGGTCACGCGATCACCGACGCGATGTTGCAGATTGCGTAAAAGATCAACCGCGGCTTGCGGGTTTTCGTCCGCCACAAAAGCAGTCGCACCCGCAGTGGGCAAGGGGTGCAGGCGAAACACGGCTTTGGTGATCAGGCCGAGCGTGCCTTCCGAACCGATAAAAAGTTGCTTGAGATCGTAGCCGGTGTTGTCTTTGCGCAGGCCGCGCAGGCCGTCCCAGACTTCGCCGCTGGCCAGCACGACTTCCAGCCCGAGCGTCAGCTCGCGCATATTGCCGTAACGCAGCACGTTAAGACCACCCGCGTTGGTCGCCAGCGCGCCGCCAATCTGACACGAACCGCTCGCCCCCCAATCTGCCGCAAAAAGACGATCCGCATCGCGCGCGGCAGCACGCGTATCGGCCAAGAGCACGCCTGCTTCCACGGTCAGCGTGTTGTTGCCGGCATCGACCGCAATGATGCGGTTCATGCGCTCAAACGACATCACCAGCGCTGTGGAGCTGGCATCCGGCGTCGCCGCCCCGCACAGGCTGGTGTTGCCGCCTTGCGGCACGATGGGCACGCCGTGGCGCGCGCACAGCTGCACAATCGCCACGACTTCTTCGGTATTGCGCGGCTTGGCCACGGCCAGCGCCGCGCCCAGATAGCGCCCGCGCTGATCCAGGCAATAGCGTTCGGTATTGGCGTTGCCAAGCAGCACGCCTTTCATGTCCAGCAGGCCAAACAGTTCTTGCAGAAAATTCGTGCTCACAAGCAGAAATCCTTGCGTTGGGCGTGGTGGCGAATCACGCGCTCAAAATGGGTCGGGTCTTTGGCAAAGGTCAACTCGCCCTCGGCCGGGTAATAAAAATCAAGCAGGCGCGAAGTCCAGAAGCGCAGCGCCGCGGCGCGCAACATTACCGGCCATTCGGCGATCTCGGCTTGGCTCAGTTTTCGTACCGACTGGTAGCCCGCCAGCATGGCCCGCGCCCGCGCGACATCGAGATTGCCATCGGGCAGCACGCACCAATCGTTGACGGCAATCGCCAGATCGTAGAGCAAGACGTCGTTGCAGGCGTAATAAAAGTCGATAAAGCCGCCGACTTCGTCGCCATTCATCAACACATTGTCGCGAAAGAGATCGGC
>CAXYUI010000370.1:0-1796 GCA_964291975.1 uncultured Formivibrio sp.
CTCGCCAATGCCGCCAATGCCAAGGGAAGCAGTTTGCGCGCCCACGGGGAACGGCGCGGAGCCAGCACAACCGGCTCGGCCGCCAATCGCTCGGAAAAACGCGCCATAAAACCGGCAGAAACGGGCGGCTCACCACGCAAGCGATCGCCCTGCCCCAACCAGCACGCCCAATCGTGTTGCAAGTCCGGATCGCGAGCCAAAGCATCGAGCACTTGATCGACTCGATCAGAATCAAGCTCGCCATCGAGCAGAGCAGAGAGTTCTTGGCGCAAATTTTCAGACATTTTTCAAACTCCTTCACCAGCGCCGATCCGGACCGATCTGATCCAGCAAGGGGCGCAAGCGCGCTGCGATCGCTTCACGCGCACGGAAAATCCGCGAACGCACTGTTCCGATCGGGCAATTCATCGCCGTGGCGATTTCCTCATAACTGAGCCCCTCCATTTCGCGTAACGTGACCGCGGTGCGCAAGTCTTCGGGCAAACTGGAAACGGCTTCATTGACGGTAGAGACAATCTGCCGATTGGAGAGTTCAGATTCAGGCGTGTGAAAATCAGCAACCAGATCGACTGCATCAAACTGCTCACCGTCTTCGTCGGTAAAGTCGCCCGACAACTGGGGACGACGACCCTGTGCAGAAAGGTAATTTTTGGCGGTATTGAGCGCGATGCGGTAAAGCCAAGTGTAAAAAGCACTCTCGCCACGAAACGAGGGCAAGGCGCGGTAAGCCTTGATGAAAGCCTCTTGCGCAACATCTTCGACTTCGGCCGGATCGCGCACGAGCCGGGATACCAGCCGCACGATGCGTCGCTGGTATTTCATGACCAGCAACTCGAAAGCACGCTTATCGCCGGACTGCGCGCGCACTACCAGAGTCTGATCGAGATCCCGTTCGGTATTGGTTTTCAACATTGCTCCTGCCCTGCGGCTTGCCAACTATCACAGATAGGGACAAGCCCTTCGTTTGCAAGCAGGCGCATTTTGCGCTGGCCGCCATCGGGCAGCAAGAGCGCAAGCGCTCTGTTACACTCTGCACTTCCCTCCCAGCTCCATTCTGACACCATGCAAGTTTTCGACGTCCTCATCATCGGCAGCGGACTCGGCGGCATGACCACCGCGCTCGAACTCGCCCGCAAGAAAAAAGTCGGCCTCATCACCAAATGCGCGCTGCGCGACGGCGGCAGCGGTTATGCCCAAGGCGGCATCGCGGCTGTACTCAACGACGCTGACAGCGCCGAATTACACATCCGTGATACCCACATCGCCGGCGCGGGTCTGTGCGACGAGGAAGCCACGCGCTACATCATTGAGCACTCAAAGGCTGCGATCGACTGGTTAATTGAGCTGGGCGTGCCTTTCACGCGAGAAACCGAGAACGAAGACCATGGCTATCAGGGCTTTCACCTGACCCGCGAAGGTGGCCACAGCCAGCGCCGCATCATCCACGCCGCCGACGCCACGGGCGCTGCGGTCATTGACACCCTGGCGCGCAAAGTCGCCGCGCACCCCAATATCACGGTGCTCGAAGACCATATTGCAGTCGATCTCATCACCGACAAGAAGCTTGGCTTGCCCGGCAATCGCTGCCACGGCGCCTATGTCTACGACAAGGAAAGCGATCACGTCAAAACCACCCTCGCGCCGCACACCGTACTTTCTACCGGCGGCGCCGGCAAAGTTTACCTGTACACCACCAACCCCGATGTGGCGACCGGCGGCGGCATCGCCATGGGCTGGCGCGCGGGCTGCCGCGTATCGAACATGGGATTCATCCAGTTCCACCCCACTTGCCTGGA
>CAXYUI010000371.1:0-1782 GCA_964291975.1 uncultured Formivibrio sp.
AAAGCCGATGATGACCATGCGGTTGTAGGGCAGCGTCAGCGCAGCGGTGATTTCCCAGCCGCCCGACATCCAGGAAGGATTTTCGACCGCCACGTTTTGCGCGCCAAAAATCACGCGCACGGTTTGAATCAGAAAGAGGCTGATGCCCCAGGTCGCCAGCAGGGTTTCGAGCGGACGGCCATAGAGATGCCGGACCACCAAGCGCTCGAGCACGATGCCGACGAGGCCTGCGCTCAGAAAAGCCACCGGCAGCGCCGCGAGCAGATACCAGTCAGTCAGGCCCGGCAGATAGCTGCGGAACAGGCCTTGTACGACGTAAGTCGCATACGCGCCGATCATCAGCATTTCGCCGTGCGCCATATTGATGACGCCCAAGAGGCCGTAGGTGATCGCCAGACCGAGCGCGGCGAGCAGGAGGATAGAGCCGAGCGACAGACCACTGAAGGCGTGACCGGCGAATTCCTGGATTTGCAGGCGATGCTTGATCGATTGCAGCGACTTGGTCGCAGCAGCGCGAACCTGCGCATCGGCTTCAGTGCCAGCCTGTGTCAGCGGTTCAATGCGCGAGCGGATGGCGGGATCGTTGCTGGTAGCAAGAGACTGCAAGGCAGCCATTCTCACTTTGGGATCAGCATGCGCCAGCTGCATATTGGCCACCAAGAGCGCGAGCTGCTGTTTAAGCGCAGCATCCGATTCAAGCGCCAGCTGTTTTTCCACCACAGGTAACAGTGCGGGATTGGCAAGTTCTTGCAGACTCTGGATCGCCGCTTTTCTGACCGCCACATCCGCTGCCGTCAGCTTGGTGATCGCCAGCGCGGCATCGAGCGCGCCGCGCACACGGTTGTTGATCATCAGGGCATCGAGCGTATCTTCAGCGACTTGCACTGCGGCACCGGTTTCGGCATCGACCCAGCCCGTTTCCGTCTGCAGATAGGGTTTGCCAGCCGCATCCGTATAGAAAGCGCCCTCTTGCAGGGCAGTCAGCAATCGGATCATGGCCGGGGACGGGGTTG
This sequence comes from uncultured Formivibrio sp., assembly GCA_964291975.1. Taxonomy (GTDB): domain Bacteria; phylum Pseudomonadota; class Gammaproteobacteria; order Burkholderiales; family Chitinibacteraceae; genus CAXYUI01. Next base: position 1,014 of record CAXYUI010000371.1, read on the forward strand.
CCGCCCACTGCTCAATCAACTCGGCGCGCGTGCCGTTATCGGCCGCCGCCAGCTCGCTCGCCTGCCCGGCCAGCACGGAAACCGGCAAGGCGAGGCAAACAAGGCTCAATATTTTTATCAGCACCATGCGAATCGGCATGTTGCATCTCCAGTCAAAACCCGCCGCGTAGCGCGGCGGGGTTGCAAATTGCTTTCAGAGGGGAAATACAGTGACGATTACTGAGCGAGCGCGGCGAAATCGCGAAGCCCGGAGCACAGCCACCGGAATGGACATGGAGTCCATGAGGATGGCGAGCACCGCGCGACAAAGAGTTCGTCGCGCGCAGCCAGTCAAAATCGTTCAGTAGCCGTCGTGAGCCTGCTGAGCACAAGAAGGACGCCCCGCAGCAACCGGAATGGACAGGTAGTCCATGAGGATTGCGAGGAGCGCCCGCCGCAGTGATCCGCGGGCGCAACAGGCTAATGGGCGATTTTTTATTTGCCGCCGTTTTTAATGGGGCTATCACCCTTCTTCTCATTGCCGGGGATGTACTGGCCCCACGGCTGGGCGCGAACCGGCGCCTTGGTCTGCCACACCACCGAGAACTGGCCGTTCGGCTGGACTTCACCGATCATCACCGGCTTGTGCAGATGGTGGTTCTTTTCGTCCATCTTCAGCGTGAAGCCAGACGGTGCCTTGAAGGTCTGGCCGGCCATCGCGGCGGCGACCTTGGTCGGATCGGTGGGCTTGGCCTTGGCCACAGCCTGCGCCCACATATGGATGCCGACG
>CAXYUI010000372.1:0-1782 GCA_964291975.1 uncultured Formivibrio sp.
GCATCGCCTTCGACCTGCACGATGGCGTCGCCCTCCCAGACGATCTGCAAGGCTTTGCGCGCCAGCGGCGCGTGCAACTCGTCGATCAGCGCCCGGCATAGCGCGCCCAATTCAACCGGGCCGGTTTCTTCGAGTTTGCGGCGGTGCTCCAGCGCCGCGAGTCCCAACATGCGCTCGATCAGGTTTTGCAGACGGCCGATTTGCGCGACGATGCTGGCGCTAAAGCGCTGGCGGTCGCTGGCCGGCATGGCCGCATCGTCGAGCAGCTCGGCCGCGCCGCGAATCGCGGTCAGCGGCGTTTTCATTTCGTGAGTCAGCGTCGAGACATACGCTTCGACGTACTGGCGGCCTTCAAGGCGCTCGCGCATGGTTTCCAGCGTGCGGCCCAGCGCGCGCAGTTCGGTCACCGAGAGCTTGGGCAACTCCGCGCGCTCGCCCCGGCCCACCGCTTCGGCGTAGCGCGAGAGTCTTTGCAGGTTGGCGTGCAGACTCAGCGCCACCAAAAGGCCGATGACCAGCGCGATGCCCAGCAAGAGCCAGCCGGCGCGGCGAATTTTGGCTTCGCTGCGCTCGATAAAAGGCTGAACCAGACGGTTGGGTTTGGAGACGGTCAGCACGCCGATCAAGCGCTCGCCATCGCGGATGGGCGCTGCCACATGCATGACGGTCCAGTCGCCGTATTGCGAGGGATTTTCCACCGTGGTGCGTGCGCCGTATTCGCCGCGCAGGGTGCGCGCCACATCGTTCCAGCGCGAAAAATCCGCGCCCAGTGCCTTGCCGCTGGAATCGAACACCACGATGCCGCGCGCGTCGGTCACATAAATCTGCAAGCCCGGTTCGGATTTGCGGATGCCCCAGTAATCCGCGCTCGGCGCGCTTTGCCGGTAGGCAGTGACCTGGCGCGCAAAATGGCCGTTGGCCATCGCGCCGGAGCGCAGATCGTCGCTGGCGAGCCGGGCCAGCAGGTGGGCGGTATCGACCAGCGCGTCTTCCTGCGCCTGGCGCACGCCGGGTTTGACCTCTTCGACAAACACATTGAGCACAAACCAGGCCGCGATGCCGACGATCAGAAAATAACCGAGCAGAAGGCGCAGGCTCAGGCGCATGGCGACCTCGACAGGCTGTAACCCAGACCGCGATGGGTCACGATGGGGTCAAGATCGTCGCGCACGGCCTTGAGTTTGGCCCGCAGGGTTTTGATGTGGGTGTCGACCGTGCGCTCGTCGGTGTCGAGCGCGTCCTGCCACACGCGATCCATCAGCTGCGCGCGGCTGAAGATGCGCTCGGGCTGGGCGATCAACTCGGCCAACAGCAGAAATTCGTAGCGGGTCAGATTGAGGATCGCGCCGGCATAGGCAATCCGGCCCGCTTCGCGCTCCAGCGTGAACAGGCTATGTCCGGCGCTGGTGCTGCGGGCGCTGCGGCGCAAAATGACTTTGACGCGGGTGGCGACTTCGCGCGGACTGAAAGGTTTGCTGACATAGTCATCCGCGCCGATTTCCAAACCGACAATCCGGTCGATTTCGGCGTTGCGCGCGGTCAGGAACAACACCGGCAGATCGTGATGGCGACGCAAGTCGCGGCACAGGTCAAAGCCGTTCAGATCGGGCAAGCCCACGTCGAGAATCGCCAGATCAATGCCGCCTTGCGCGATGCGCGCCAAGGCCTGCTGGCCCAGCGTCAGCCATTCCACCGCAAAGCCTTCGCTTTTGAGGGCGTAAATCAGCGTATCGGCAATCGCGGCTTCGTCTTCGACCAGCAAAATGGTGGGCATGGCAGCCT
>CAXYUI010000373.1:0-1776 GCA_964291975.1 uncultured Formivibrio sp.
GCCGACAAGCCCAAATTCGCCGACATTGCGCACGAGTTCATCGAATTCGTTCGCGACGCCGAACTCATCATCCACAACGCGCCTTTTGACGTCGGCTACCTGAATATGGAGCTGGGCAAGCTGGGGCTGGGCAAGATCACCGATTACGTCAGCGGCATTATCGACACCTTGGCCATGGCCAAGGATCTGTATCCGGGCAAGCGCAACAGTCTGGATGCGCTTTGTGACCGGCTGGAAGTCGATCGCTCGGTGCGGGTGCTGCACGGCGCGCTGATCGACTGCGAGTTGCTGGCTGAAGTCTATCTGTCGCTCACGCGCGGGCAGGATAGTCTCTTGATCGACTTTGGCGGTGCGACCGAGGCTGCTGCCGATTCTGCTCAGACCGCATCGCGCGTGCGTCGCCTTAAGGTGCTGGCGCCGAGCGAGCAGGAACTCGCTGAGCATGCGGCTTATCTGGCCGAAATGGCCAAAAAGAACAAAGCGCCAACCCTGTGGCAGCAAATCGAAAATCCGCAGCCAGCCGAGAATCCGGCATGAATGCGGTTGCGCTCGTTCCGGCAGCCGGCTCTGGCGCGCGCATGGGGGGGGAGACGCCCAAGCAGTATCTGGATTTGCTCGGCCGCCCGCTGATCTGGCACACGCTCAAGGCGCTGCATGAAGTCGCCGAACTGGCGCGAATTTATGTGGTGGTGAGTCCCGGTGACGAGTGGTGGGAAAGTTACGACTGGCAGGATTTTGATCGTCTGACCGTGCTGCGTTGCGGTGGCGCGAGCCGGGCTGATTCGGTGCTCAATGGTCTGCGTGAAATGAATGAAGCTGTGGACTGCTGGGTGCTGGTGCACGATGCCGCGCGGCCTTGCCTTGAACCCGCGCTGGTGTTCGGCATGATGACCGAACTCGCCGCGCATCCGGTTGGCGGTATTTTGGCCGTGCCAGTGGCCGATACGCTCAAACTCGCCAGCGCGGATCAAACCATCGCCCACACCCATCCGCGTGCTGGCCTCTGGCAGGCGCAGACGCCGCAGATGTTCCGTCGTGGCGAACTCGCTGATGCCATTACCCGCCATTTGGGACCGGAGATCACCGATGAAGCCAGCGCGCTTGAAGCCGAAGGCCGCTTGCCGCGTTTGGTGATGGGCAGCCCGTGGAATCTGAAAGTTACTTACCCGCAGGATTTGCAGCTTGCCGCGCTGATCCTGCAAGCGAGGAAAAGATGAATCTGCCGTTTCGTATTGGTCAGGGCTGGGATGTGCACCAGCTCGTCGAAGGTCGCCCCCTGATTCTGGGCGGCGTCACCATCCCGTTTGAAAAAGGCCTGCTCGGTCATTCGGACGCCGACGCGCTTTTGCACGCGATTACCGATGCCGTGCTGGGTGCGGCGGGCATGGGCGATATTGGCCGGCATTTCCCCGATACCGCCGAGGAGTTCCGTGGCGCGGACAGCCGTGTGCTGTTGCGCGAAGCGGTGCGCCGGGTGCATGAGGCGGGCTGGCAGGTCGGCAATGTCGACGCCAGCATCCTGATTCAGCGCCCGAAAATGGCGCCGCATATCCCGGCCATGGTCGCCCATATCGCCGCGGATTTGGGTGTGGGTGAAGCGCAGGTCAACGTCAAAGCCAAGACCTACGAGCAACTCGGTGCGGTGGGTGAATCGCGCGCGGTGGAAGCGCAAGCCGTCTGCCTGCTGTTGCCCAAGTAAATTTGCTTACTTGCTGGCGGATGGGGGTTGGGGGAGGATCCGGGCCCTGGGGTTTTGTATTATAGGGAAGAGAAAAA
>CAXYUI010000374.1:0-1763 GCA_964291975.1 uncultured Formivibrio sp.
AAGAAGACGGCCAGCGCGTGATGAACAAGCCGGAAATCACCATCACCGTGAAGCTCGGTCGCGGTACGGAATCCGCCACAGTCTGGACCTGCGACTTCTCGTACGACTATGTGAAGATCAACGCGGATTACCGCTCCTGATCGACACTTGAAATGAAAAAGCCCAAGCATATTCTTGGGCTTTTTCTTGGCTAAAAAATGCCTCAATCCACAATCTTATTCAGATAGTTCGGATCGAATTTATCGGCCGTAGCGCGCTCTTCCTCGCAATTCAGACCCAACTGCTCAAGGCGGTTGAGGATCTGCTCGATGCGGCGGTCGGTGTTCAGCGAATGGTCGAGCATGCCGTGAATCGCCTTGACCACCGGATCGTTCATGTCGCTGGAAATGCCGTAAGCGGAAAAACCGAGCGATTGCGCTTTTTCGACGCGCGCCTGCTCCTGCTCGTTGTCGATGATGCGCGCGGGAATGCCGACCGCCGTTGCGCCGGCCGGTACATCTTTGACCACCACCGCGTTCGAACCGACCTTGGCACCATCATGCAGCGTAATCGGGCCCAGCACTTTGGCGCCGGCGCCGATAATCACGCCGCGCCCGAGTGTGGGATGGCGCTTGCCGGCTTTCCATGAAGTTCCGCCCAGCGTGACGCCGTGATACAGCGTGCAGTCGTCGCCGATTTCCGCCGTTTCGCCAATCACGATGCCCATGCCGTGGTCGATGAACACACGCTGGCCGATGGTCGCGCCGGGATGGATTTCGATGCCGGTCAGAAAGCGGGTGATGTGCGAGACAAAACGCGCCAGCCATTTCCAGTTTCGCTTCCACAAGCCGTGCGAAACAATGTGCAGAGTCAGCGCATGAAAGCCCGGGTAACAGGTGATGACTTCCCAGGTCGAGCGGGCTGCGGGGTCGCGGTCGAAGACCACGCGGATGTTTTCACGCACACGGGCAAACATGATGTTCTCAGGCCAGGCCAAAGACGACGATTTTACTCGGCTTTGCCGCCGCCCGAAATGAAGATCAAGCCACTGTGGAAAAAGCACTGTTCTGTACCGCGTCTTGCGGCTGATATTTCGCAGCAATCTTGGATTCTTCCCTGCTGCGCTGAGCCATTTCAGCCATCGCCTCGATCTCCATGTTTTGCGCCTGCGCAGCGATGGCTCGATCGGGGCCGGAAGGATCGGCGGGCGCAAGCGCTGCAGCCTGGATGGTTCTGGCTCGGCGCACGGTTTCTTCGGGTGTTCGCCCTTTGGAAAGGCTGATGCTGACTTCACCTCCGATCGCATAACGCTGGCCATCGGGCCCTGTCACCATTTGATAGGATGCCCCGCTGACCGCCAACCCGCCGGCGGCAGCCAGATGCGCCGCTTCGTGCGCCCGCACGGCTCGATCACGCGCCTTCAGTTTTTCGACTTGTGTTTGCTCACCTGCAGACAAACGCACTTCTCCCGCTGTCCGGGATGAAGATGCACTGCTCGAAGAAGATTGCGCGCTGATATCCATGAAAGCCATCTGCCTCCGGCTTTTATGGTACTGCCATGGAATGCATAAAGATCAAGCCCTTGCCAGATCGATCCGAAGAGCGGCAAGGGACATCAATCGGTTCAGCGTCCGCCTGAAACTTGGAACTGCGCCGCCAGCGCCGAGAGCTTATGCACTGCGGCCGCAGTCTCTTCCAGGCTGTGCTCAGCGTCGTCGAGCGCGCTGCGCATGGTCTCGGCGGTACCGGGGACCGGGCCCGTGCGGCGGCTGTGCGCCACACAA
>CAXYUI010000375.1:0-1759 GCA_964291975.1 uncultured Formivibrio sp.
CACCACCCATTGTCCTTGGCGGTTCACCAGACCCACTTTGCGCTTGAGCGAGGCTACGGCCAGCCCTTCTTCGTTGAATTCGCCCAGTCGATCCAGTTCCGGCTCAATCAGCCAGCGCAAACCCGGCGCAGCGAGTCCTTCCTTGTAACCGACCTGAACGGCGACGCTGCCGTCGGGAAAAATGCGCGTGATCGCATCAAAGCGTGGCGGCTGCACCCACTGGCCTTGCAGATTCAGCACCCCCCAGCGCCCCTTCTTGGCGCGCACCAGACCTTCGGGCGTGATGTCATGCAGGTCGACCGCTTCCAGTTCCGGCTTGACCAGCCAGCGCCCGTGATCGTCAGCCAGACCGCAGCGCGTCTCGCTCAGGCAGATAAAACCAGCGGCTTGCGCCGGACTCAGCGTGGCGAGCAGAAGGGAAAGCAGTGCGAGGCGCGGCAGAATGGGCATGACGGCTCTTTCGGAATGTAGTCAGGCGAAAGAGCGTACATTTTGCGCGCGGCAGCGTCCAGTGACCGGATGTAGACCTCAGGGCTGCGCCCAGAGCGGGCCTTCTTGCATGGCGGCGACCTGCTCGCGCAGTTCCAGAATCCGCTCTTGCCAGTAGTGCAGGGTGTTGAACCAGGGGAAGGCGGCCGGGAAAGCCGGGTCGTCCCAGCGGCGCGCCAGCCAGGCGCTGTAATGCAAGAGCCGCAGCGTGCGCAGCGCTTCAATCAGATGCAATTCGCGCTCATTGAAATCGCAAAAGTCTTCGTAGCCGGCGAGGATGTCGGCGAGCTGGCGCGATTGTTCCTCGCGCGAGCCCGACAAAAGCATCCACAGGTCTTGCACGGCTGGGCCGGTGCGGCTGTCGTCAAAATCGACAAAGTGCGGACCGTCAGGCGTCCACAACACATTGCCGGGATGGCAATCGCCGTGCAGGCGGATTTTCGTAACGCTTCCGGCGCGTGCAAATGCAGCCGCAACGCCTTCCAGCGCCTGCTCGACAATGGCTTGCCACGGTGTTTTGAGTTCATTCGGCAAAAAATCATGCGCCAGCAGCCAGTCGCGCGAATCGAGGCCAAAAGTTTGCGGATCAAGCGCCGGGCGCTCGGCAAACGGGGTCAGCGCGCCGACCGCGTGAATCCGCCCGATAAAGCGCCCTAGCCATTCCAGGGTGGCCGGATCTTCCAATTCGGGCGCACGACCACCGCGACGGGCAAAGAGGGAAAAGCGGAAACCGGCGTGTTCAAACAGCGTGCGGCCTTCAAAAGCGAGCGGCGGCACCACCGGGATTTCCCGCTCGGCCAGCTCTTGGGTAAAAGCGTGTTCTTCCAGAATCTGCGCATCGGACCAGCGGTTCGGGCGATAGAACTTGGCGATCAGCGGCGCGCCTTCATCCATGCCGATCTGATAAACGCGGTTTTCATAACTATTAAGCGCAAATTGGCGGCCGTCGGTGCGTAAACCAAGGCTTTCAACGGCATCGAGCACGCAGTCAGGCGTGAGCTGGGCGTAGGCATGAGTCATGCGGGCATTGTACGCGCAGGACGAAAAAAAGCCCGACCGGCAAGATCGGGCTTGATGCTAAGACTGAGGATTAATCAGTTGCAGGACAGGGTGGCCAGGTTTTTGCCCACGCCAACCACGTTCAAGAGACCATTCTTCACGCACTGCGCCGAAGCCGGCGAGTAGGTGTAGGTCAGCTTGCTGCGCGGGAAGGTCGTGGTGCTGGTCCAAGTGTCGGCATTGATGCCGCCCGAACCTGCGCTATCCCAGC
>CAXYUI010000376.1:0-1746 GCA_964291975.1 uncultured Formivibrio sp.
AGACGGTTGGAATTGGAGCTATTGGGCGAGCCAACCACGATCACCAGATCGACATTGGCCGCGAGCTGCTTCACTGCATCCTGACGGTCTTGCGAGGCGTAGCAGATGTCGACCTTATTCGGGCCGACGATATTCGGGAATTTGGCCTGCAAGGCCGCAGTCACGATGCGCGTATCGTCAACGGACAAAGTCGTTTGCGTGACCCAAGCCAGTTTGTTGGGATTGGCGACTTCCAGCTTGGCCACATCGTCGCAATGCTCCACCAGATGCATGCCGCTGTCGGACTGGCCCATCGTGCCTTCGACTTCCGGGTGGCCTTTGTGGCCGATCATGACAATCTCGAAGCCCTGTTCATGCAGGCGTTTGACTTCCAGATGCACCTTGGTCACCAGCGGGCACGTCGCATCAAATACTGAAAGACCACGCGCTTCGGCTTCAGCACGCACGGCTTGCGAGACGCCATGCGCCGAGAAAATCACCGTATTGCCGGCCGGTACATCGGCCAGTTCATCAACAAAAATCGCGCCTTTCGCCTTCAAGTTTTCGATCACGAATTTGTTGTGCACGACTTCATGGCGCACATAGATGGGCGCGCCGAATTTTTCGATGGCCCGCTCGACAATCGCAATCGCGCGATCCACGCCGGCGCAAAAACCGCGCGGCGTGGCCAGCATGATCTGTTTGCTCATGAACGCTCTTCCTTATGAAAGAAACCATCAATCAGCATCACCGTAGCGCCAATGGTGATTGCGCTGTCGGCCACATTGAAAGCGGGGAAATACCAACGCTGGTAATAAACCTGGATAAAGTCGATCACATGGCCAAAGAGGATGCGGTCGATCACATTGCCAATCGCCCCAGCCATGATCAGCGTCAGCGACCAGTTCATCCAGGCGTCCTGCGGCTTGAACCACAGCACCCACAAAATAAAACCCGATACGCCAATGGCCAGCGCGGTAAAGAAGTGGCGCTGCCAGCCGCCGGCATCGGCAAGGAAGGAAAATGCCGCGCCGGGGTTGTAAGCAAGGGTCAGATTCAGACTCGGCAGAAGCGGAATTTGCTCGCCGTAGTTGAGCCAGCCTGACACCAGTTGCTTGCTAACCTGATCGAGCGCAATGATCGCGACCGCCCAGAAAATCCAGTGCAGGTAATTCTTGAGCGCAGGACTGATCTTAGGCATGCGCGCGCACCTCGCCCGAACCCGTCAGGTTGTCGATGCAACGCCCGCACAGGGTCGGATGCTCGGCATTGGCGCCGACATCGTCACGGTAGTGCCAGCAACGCTCGCACTTTTCATGCGCAGCCGGGGTAACCGTGATCGCGAGATCAGCCGCTTCAACCGTTTCAACCTTGGAGGTGATCATCACAAACTTGAGATCCTCACCCACAGTCGCCAGCGCAGCGAGCGTGGCAACCGGCGCGGAGATGACGAGTTCGGCCTGCAAGCTGGAACCGAGCTGGCCCTCGGCGCGCTGCACTTCGATTTCTTTTTGAGCCGCTGCGCGTACTTCGCGGATGGTCGCAAAATCTGCAGTCAGTTTTTCGGCGTCAGCCACCGCAGGCAAGGCATGCCAGCGATCAAGGAAGACATTGTCCGGATTGCCCAGCACTTCCCAAGCTTCATGTGCCGTAAACGACAAGATCGGCGCCATCAAGCGCACCAGCGCTTGGGTGATATGCCACAGCGCAGTCTGCGCCGAGCGGCGAGCAACTGAGTCGGCCTGCGTGGTGTAGAGGCGATCCTTG
>CAXYUI010000377.1:0-1695 GCA_964291975.1 uncultured Formivibrio sp.
GACTGGGGGTTTATCGCGCTGGCGCTGGCGGTGTTGTTTTTGTTGCTGAACTTGGCGCTCAGTCTGCTGGCTCTGCCTTATGTCTTCAAGCCGGCGGTCAGCGTGCTTTTGCTCGTCACGGCGCCGATTGCCTATTTCATGAACCAGTACGGCGTGATGATCGACCGCGCCATGATCCGCAATGCGCTTGAAACCAATCCGGGCGAAGCGTTTGACCTGCTGACCTTCAAGATGGTGCTCTATGTTGTGCTGCTCGCAGTCCTGCCGTTGTGGTTGCTCTGGCGCACGCCGATTGCGTTTCGCCCCTTGCCGCGCGAGCTTCTGGTGCGCAGCGCCCTCATCGCCGCGAGTCTTTTGGCCACGGGGCTGATCGCGTTTGGCTATTACAAGGATTTCGCCTCGGTGATGCGTAATCACCCCGAACTGCGCTACCTGCTCACGCCGACCAACTATTTGCAGGCCACCTCGAGCTACCTGAAAAAAACGCGTCCGCCTGTGCTGCAAACCATTGGATTGGATGCAAAGCACACGCAGGGCGCTCGCCCCAAATTCACCGTGATCGTGGTTGGCGAAACCGCGCGCGCTGCGAATTTTTCGCTGAACGGCTATGAGCGCGAAACCAATCCGCAACTGAAACAGGAATCCGGCCTGATCAATTTCCCGGATTTCCATTCCTGCGGCACCGATACCGCGACTTCCGTGCCCTGCATGTTTTCGATGTTGGGTCGCGCCAATTACAGCGATGAAAAGGCCAAAAGCCATGAAGGGCTGCTCGATGTCTTGCAGCGCGCCGGCGTGAAAGTGTCTTGGCGCGACAACCAGTCTGGCTGCAAAGGCGTATGTGATCGCGTTGCGCACGAAACCATCGACCCGCAAAGCGTTGAGGCGCAATGCCAGGACGGCGAATGTCTGGACGAAAGCCTGCTCGGTGGTTTGCAGGCGCGGATCGATCAGGCATCGGGGGATGCTGTGCTGGTGCTGCACATGATGGGCAGCCACGGCCCGGCGTATTACAAGCGCTATCCGCGCGAATTTGCGGTTTTCCAGCCCGAATGCACCACGAGCCAGCTCGATCAGTGCTCGCCGGCGCAACTGCGCAACAGCTATGACAATTCGCTGCTTTACACCGACCATGTGCTCGCCCGCCTGATCCAGCTTTTGCGCCAGAACCAGAGCGGCCGCGACATCGCCATGCTGTATCTGTCGGACCATGGCGAATCGCTGGGCGAGGGCAACTTTTACCTGCACGGCGCGCCGGCGTTGATCGCGCCGGCTTACCAGACCCATGTGCCAGCGCTGCTGTGGCTATCGGACCGCTATCCGCTCAATGCGGCTTGTCTGCGCGACAAGGCGAGCCGGCGCTACAGTCAGGACTATCTGTTTCATTCGGTCTTGGGCTTGCAGCAGGTTCGCACCGATCTTTACCGCGCCGAGCTGGATCTCTTTGCCGCTTGCCCCGCTTAAATGCTCACGGGTTTCATGTGGCCCAGCACATGCAGCACCAAATCCAGGCTGTTGTGGCTGGCGATGGGCAGAAATTCTTCGAAGTTGACCAGGGCGCTGCCGTCGGCGCGGTCGGAAATGGTGCGCGCCACCAGAAAGGGCACGCCGTTGACGTGGCAGACTTGGGCGACGCTGGCGCCTTCCATTTCCACCGCCTCGCCCGCGGGGGTTTCGGGCAGATAGGGGTGACTG
>CAXYUI010000378.1:0-1695 GCA_964291975.1 uncultured Formivibrio sp.
CGCAAAGTGGGCGGCAAGTGGCGGCGCGAGGCATACAGCCCATACAGCCCCAGCGTTTCGGCCTGCCAGTCGGGCAGAACCTGACGCAGCAGCCCGCTGCGCAAGCCTTCTGCCGCCAGATAGGCGGGCAGCATCACCACGCCGGCCCCGGCTTGCGCCGCCGCCAAAAGCGCGCCCACATCGTTGGCGCTGAAGTGCCCGCCCACCGGCACGCTGACTTCTGCGCCGGCGCGGCTTAGCCGCCAGTGGCTCTTGCCAAAATACGAATAGGTCAAGGTGTCGTGAGTCTCGATGTCGTCCGGTGTCTGCGGCGTGCCGCGCCGCGCCAGATAATCGGGACTCGCGCACAGCACCGAATGGCAAACGCCCAGCCGCCGCGCTACCAGACCCGGATCGGGATGGTTGGTGGTGCGGATGGCCAGGTCGATCTTGTCTTCGATCAGATTGAAAGGGCGATCGCCGGCCAGCAAATCGATCTGCACTTTGGGGTGGCGCTGCTGAAAAGCGACCAGCGCGGCGGCCAGATCGGTTTGCGCCAGCGAAGTGCTGGCCGTGACCCGGATCAGCCCGCGCGGTTCGGCGTCGCGCGCGCCGGCGCTGGCTTGCAGATCGTCGAGCAAATCCTGCATTTGCGCGCAACGCGCCAGCGCGGCTTCGCCGGCTTCGGTCAGCGCCAGCCTGCGCGTGGAACGCTGCAGCAGGCGCGCGCCCAGCCAGCTTTCCAGCTCGGCCACATAGCGCGTGACCTTGGCTCGCGACAAGTCGAGCGCCTCGGCCGCATCGGTGAAACTGCCGCGCCGAGCCACTTCGGCAAAGACCTGCAGGGCGGTGAGTCTGTCCATGATTTGCTCAATATCTGCAACAAAGAAGCTCACTTTAAGCGGTATATCTGCGCAAATCAAAACCTTAGACTGGCTTCACTTCTTACCCACCACCGGAGCCACACCATGAAAATCGCCCTGATCGCCGCCAGCGGCAAAATCGGCCAGCATATCGCCAGCGAAATCCTCGCCCGCGGCCATGAACTGATCGCCATCACCCGCAGCGACAAAGCCTTGCCAGAGGCGCTTTCGGCCGCTGAACAGCGCGTCGCCAATGCCCTTGATACCGCCGCATTGACCCAAGCCGTGGCAGGCGCTGATGTCATTGCCAGCGCCTATGGCCCGGCAATGGGCCAGGAAGCCGAGCTGAGCCAGATCGCCCGCAGCCTGATTGGCGCGGCGCGCCAGGCAGGCATTAAACGTTTGGTTGTGATTGGCGGCGCAGGCAGCCTCGAAGTCGCCCCCGGCGTGCAGCTGGTGGATATTCCTGAATTCCCAGCCGCTTACAAAGCCGTCGCCAGCGCAGCGCGCGAGTCGCTGACCATCTACCGGCAGGCCGCCGATCTGGACTGGACCTTCTTCGCCCCGGCCGCAATGATCATCCCCGGCGAGAAAAAAGGCGGTTTCAAGGTCGGGCGGCGTCAATTGCTAGCCGATGCCGCCGGCAACAGCCTGATCCACTACCCGGATTACGCCAGCGCTTTCGTCGATGAAATCGAGCAATCGCAATTCGTGCGCGATATCGCCACCGTGGCTTACGCCTGAAATTCAATGTTTTTTGCAAGATGAACTCGCGGCCGCATGCGGGGGAGAGGGGGTGGTGGTTGTGGCGGGGGGGGTCAATACAGAGAAGCGTCGCCCTGCGGGGGGGGCT
>CAXYUI010000379.1:0-1686 GCA_964291975.1 uncultured Formivibrio sp.
ATCAGGAATACCTTGGCAAGTTGCAAGATTACTTTACCGACTACCGCAGCCTGCCTTCTTACGCCGTTATCGGCGAAATGCTGGGCATGGCGTCCAAATCGGCCGTTTCTGCGCTGGTTAAAAGGCTGACGCTGGCCGGATTTCTGGAAACCACGCCCGACCGCCGACTCGCGCCGACCAAGCGATTTTTCGAGCGCCCGCTCCCGGATTTCAACGTTCCGGCCGGCCTGCCCGCCGCCGCCAACGATGCGATGAGCGAAGCGATCACCATCGACGAATACCTGATTCCACGCCCTTCCACCACCGTCATGGTCACCGTGCGCGGCGATTCGATGATTGAAGCGGGCATTTTTGACGGCGACATCGCTATTGTCGAAAAACGCCATGCGGCGAAGCTGGGCGACATCGTGGTCGCGATTGTCGACAACGAATACACGCTCAAAACACTGGGTCGCGACAAACAAGGCTTTATGCTGCTGCCGCACAATGCCGCCTACACCCCAATCCGCCCGCAAGAATCGCTGGAAATCTTCGGCGTGATGGTCGGCTTGATCCGCAAATACCGCTAAGGAAGAATCATGGAAGCCCGGCTTAGTCTGATCACCCTCGGCGTCAGCGATCTCGCCCGCGCCCGTGATTTTTATCTGCGACTGGGACTGCCGCTGCAAAGCGCGCACAGCAACGATCAGGTTGCCTTCTTTGCCTTGAGTGGCATGTGGCTCGCGCTCTATCCGCGTGAACTGCTCGCCCAAGACGCCTGCATCGCCAATACCCCGGCCGGTTTTTCCGGCGTGACGCTCGCGCACAATCTGCGCAGCAAGGAAGAAGTCGTCGCCCTCATGACCATGGCCGAAGCAGCCGGCGCGACCATTACCAAACCATCGCAAGATACATTTTGGGGCGGCTTTTCCGGCTACTTTGCCGACCCCGACGGGCATCTCTGGGAGATCGCCTGGAACCCGCATTTCTGGATTGAATGATGAGCCAAGTCCTCCACTCCCCGCTCGGCAAGGCCGTTGCTTACGAAACCGAATACAACCCGGCGCTGCTGTTTCCGATTGCGCGCCAGGGCAAGCGCGACGAGATTGGCGTCACAGGCAAACTGCCTTTCATGGGCATGGACATCTGGAACGCTTACGAGCTTTCCTGGCTGAACCTGCGCGGCAAGCCGCAAGTTGCGCTGGCTACCTTCCTTTTTCCGGCCGACAGCCCGAATATCGTCGAGTCCAAGTCGTTCAAGCTGTATCTCAACAGTTTCAATCAAACCAAACTGGCCGACGAGGCCGAACTCATCGCGCGGCTTTCCCGCGATCTCTCGCAAGCCGCTGACGCCAGCGTATCTGTGCGGCTCACCACGCCCGCTGACTTTGGCAAACTGAAAATGGGCGAGCTTGAAGGCTATTGCCCCGACAGTCTGGATATTGAAGCCGACACCTACCTGCCCGGGCCGGAACTCCTTTTTTGCGAAGGAACAGAAACCGCCGTGACCGAAGTGCTGACGTCCAACCTGTTGAAATCAAACTGCCTTGTGACCGGCCAGCCCGACTGGGCGAGCGTGGCGATCAGCTACACGGGCCGGGCGATCAACCGCGAAGGCTTGCTCAAATACCTGATTTCTTTCCGCAATCACAATGAATTCCACGAGCAGGGGGTCGAGCGCATTTTCATGGACATTCTGCGCCAGTG
>CAXYUI010000380.1:0-1668 GCA_964291975.1 uncultured Formivibrio sp.
TGATGCCGTCTTTGGTTTTGCACAGTTCTTCGGTCAGCCGGAACAGGTTGGTCGCGTACAAGGTCGAGGACTGCTTGGACAAGCGGCTGACCAGATCGGTGTAACCGATGATGGTGACGCCATGACGCACGACCGATTCGCCCGGAACGGTCAGCTCGCAGTTGCCGCCTTGTTCGGCGGCCATATCGACGATCACCGAACCTGGCTTCATTGATTGCACCATTTCGGCGGTGATCAGTTTCGGCGCCGGCTTGCCCGGGATCAGCGCGGTGGTGATGATGATGTCGACTTCGCGCGCTTGCTGCGCGTACATCTCGCGCTGGGCTTGCTGGAAGCCTTCGGACATGACCTTGGCGTAACCGCCGCCGCCCGAACCTTCTTCTTCGTAATTGACTTTGACGAACTCGCCGCCGAGTGATTTGACCTGATCGGCCACTTCGGCACGCGTATCGTTGGCGCGCACAATGGCGCCCAGACCTGCCGCAGTGCCGATCGCAGCCAGACCGGCTACGCCAGCGCCCGCGATGAAGACTTTGGCTGGCGGTACTTTACCGGCGGCGGTGATCTGACCATTAAAGAAACGACCAAAACCGTTGGCGGCTTCGATGACCGCGCGATAGCCGGCGACGCCAGCTTGCGAAGTCAGCGCATCCATCTTCTGGGCACGTGAAAGTTGACGTGGCAGCGCGTCGATAGCCAGCACGGTGACCTTCTTGGCTGCCAGTTTCTGCATCAGTTCAGGATTCTGGGCGGGCCAGATAAAGGAAATCAGCGTGCTGCCTTCGCGCAGCAAGGCGACTTCGTCATCATTGGGTGCGCGTACCTTAAAGACGATATCGGCCGTTGACCAGAGCTTGGCGGCGCTGTCGATGATCTCTGCGCCAGCGGTGCGGTAAGCTTCGTCGCTACAATTGGCAGCTTCACCGGCGCCGGTTTCTACGGCCACCTTGAAACCCAGTTTGATTAGCTTTTCCACGACTTCGGGAACGGTGGCGACCCGTTTTTCTCCGGCAAGGACTTCCCTTGGCACTCCGATGGTCAGTGACATTGTTCATTTCTCCGGTTTGTTTGGGTGGTAATGGCCAGACGCGAATCTTGTTATAGCGGGCGGCATCTATTCGGCGGCCTGGCATTGCTCATTGTTTTCAGACCCATCGTTATTGATCTGGTGAAAGATCTGTACACGCTCAAACGCATTTTCCGATGCGAGCCAGCAGGGCTGAGATTCTTTCTTTTTGATCGGGATCAAATAATACCCTATCGGCTGTAAGCCTCAAGCCCGGGCGGGATTATTGCCGCCCTTCCTCTAAGCCGGCAAATTTTGCCCGTGCTTGCCGGCTCTTCCAAGTTTTTAAACGGCTGTGTTGCCAAAAAAGACCATATTGACAACAGGTGTATGTCAAGTAGTTGAAAGCAATAAGGCTCCTCTTGCGCGCGATGGGAGTCTCGCGGTCATTAATGCGGGGAGTTTGCCGTGTTTCGGTGAAGGCCGCGCTTTGGGTGAGGGTCATCGGCATTACTTGGCATGTTTTCTGCTTATGATCTCAGCAACGCAGAGGAGTATTTCCATGTTGACCCGTCTTGACGATCATTTTCGTGTGCAGGAAACCGCGCTGAAGCTCAGGGCTCAGCGCCAGGAAGTATTGGCCTCCAATATCGCCAATGCCG
>CAXYUI010000381.1:0-1664 GCA_964291975.1 uncultured Formivibrio sp.
GAAGGCTCGGAAGCGCTGCTCGACCTGATCGGGCAGATCGCTGGCGAGGCAGTCGATCTCCGTCACATCATCCATGCCGCGCAGCCAGGTTAATTGCCGTTTGGCGAGCTGGCGCGTGGCGGCAAGACCTTTCTCGCGCATCGTGTTCCAGTCGATCAGACCATCGAGATATTCCCAGGTCTGGCGATAACCGACGCAGCGCATCGAAGTCATCTCGATATCAAGCAGGTATTTCGCGCGCAGGGCGCGGACTTCATCGAGCAAACCACCCGCAAGCATCTGATCAAAACGCAGCGCGATGCGCTGGTGCAGCACGGCGCGGTCGGACGGCAGCAGCGCGATTTTCAGCAAGTTGTACGGTAAGGGCTCGCCAGCGGGTTCAGCCAGCAGTTCCGACATCGGCTTGCCCGCGAGCAGGCAGACTTCGAGCGCACGCTCGATGCGCTGCGCGTCATTGGGCTTGAGTCGTTCGGCGGTCGGCGGATCAAGTTCGGCGAGTTTGGCGTGCATCGCTGGCCAGCCGATTTCCGCAGCTTCGGCCAGCAGTTTCTCGCGCAGCGCCGGATCAGCCTGCGGCAGATCGTGGATGCCGTGTTGCAGCGTGTTGAAATACATCATCGTTCCGCCGACCAGCACCGGAATCTTGCCGCGCGCGGTGATGTCGGCCATCAGGCGCAGTGCGTCGGTGCGGAACTGCGCAGCGGAATACGCTTCTTCCGGGCTGATGATGTCGATCAGGTGATGCGGCGCACGCGCCAGCGTTGCCGCATCGGGCTTGGCTGTGCCGATATTCATATCGCGAAAGACCAGCGCCGAATCGACCGAAATCAGCTCGATGGGCAGACCGGATTCCAGCAGATGAATCGCGC
Organism: uncultured Formivibrio sp.; assembly: GCA_964291975.1. Taxonomy (GTDB): domain Bacteria; phylum Pseudomonadota; class Gammaproteobacteria; order Burkholderiales; family Chitinibacteraceae; genus CAXYUI01. The sequence goes on from CAXYUI010000381.1 coordinate 870, forward strand.
TCGCCGTCTTGCCGCTCGCCGTTGGGCCCATCAGGAACAGAGTAGGGGAATTCATCGCAGACTCCAGCGTGGCAAGATTTTGGCAAGAAAAGTGGCAAGCAGCACCGATGACGCAAAGCCCGGTACAAAAGCCCAGCCGCCGTATCGGGGCAATAAAAGCGCCAGCACCACAAAGCAGGCCGCTAGCCCAAGCAGGCCGCTGATAAATCCGCGCAAGAGAACGAGTGTGGCATCTGGCCCGCTGCGCGCCAGCGTAAAAGCCGGCATCACCGATCCCGCCACCGGGAAAGCCGCCAGAATGCCGGTCCAGCCCGTGCCGATTTCTTGCGAAATCGTTGTCACCGTCGCTACCAGCGCCATGGCGGCAAGCATGCGCGCGGCGATTTCGGTTTTGGGGAGAGGGGCAAGCGTAACGGGTCGCGCGGCCGGCAAAGTCAGGCTCACCAGCAGCATCAGGCTAATGCCGCCAAGCGCCAGCGCGACATAGGGGATGGCCACCTTAATGCACGCGGCTGCGACCAGCAAAAAAGCCAGCCATCCCACCAGCAGGCAAAGGCTCCAGTGCTGTTTGCGCTGAGCGAACCAGATAAACGCAAACAGGTAGGCTGCCAGCGGCGCTTGTCCGACTGGCAGCATCCACGCGACATCCACCGCATACGCTGTGCCGTGTTCAAGCCAGAGCGCCAGAATGATAGGCCCTGCGATCACCGGCAGGCCGGAAAGCAGCCCGGCCACGCTGGGGCCAAAACGCTTGCCTGCGAGGCTGGCAAGCGCAATCAGCAGCGGCGCGCCGAG
>CAXYUI010000382.1:0-1646 GCA_964291975.1 uncultured Formivibrio sp.
TTTCCCCCAGTTTGGGGAAGTCCTCGCCGGCAAAGATCCCGGCAATTGCAAAAAGTTTCAAGAGTGGGCGGGCACGACTTGATCGAGACTTTATCGCCGCCAGCGCGCAGAGACGGCGACACCTCAGGCCGTGCCGCCCACCGTCAGTCCGCCATCAATCCGCAGCGTTGGCTGACCCACGCCCACCGGCACGGTCTGACCTTCCTTGCCGCAATTGCCCACGCCCGGATCGAGTTCCAGATCATTGCCGATCACGCTGTTGCGCTTGAGGACATCCGGGCCGTTGCCGATCAAGGTTGCGCCCTTGACCGGATACTGCAGCTTGCCGTCTTCCACCCACCAAGCTTCTGACGCATTGGACACAAACTTGCCGCTGGTGATATCGACCTGCCCGCCGCCAAAGTTGGCCGCATAAATGCCGCGTTTGAGCGAGCCAATGATTTCCTGCGGATCTTTGTCGCCCGCCAGCATAAAGGTATTGGTCATGCGCGGCATCGGCAGCGCGGCGTAGCTTTCGCGGCGGCCATTGCCGGTCGGCGCCACGCCCATCAGGCGCGCGTTCAGATTGTCTTGCAGATAGCCCTTGAGGATGCCGTCTTCGATCAGCACGGTGCGCTGGGTCGCGTTGCCTTCGTCATCCACATTCAAGGAACCGCGACGATCCGCGATCGTGCCATCGTCGATCACCGTCACACCGCGCGCGGCGACCTGCTGACCGATCATGCCAGCAAAAGCGGAGGATTCTTTGCGGTTGAAGTCGCCCTCCAGACCGTGACCAACGGCTTCGTGCAGCAGCACGCCTGGCCAGCCCGAACCCAGCACCACGGCCATTTCGCCAGCCGGAGCCGGACGCGCCGACAGATTCAACACCGCTTGATCGACCGCTTTTTTCGCGTAATCGGCAATCACCGCATCGGTGAAATAGCCGTAATCAAAACGACCGCCGCCGCCGGCGCTACCCTGCTCGCGACGACCATTTTCTTCAACGATGACCTGGACCGACAGTCGGCACAGCGGGCGCACATCCGCCGAACGCAGACCGTCGTGGCGCGCGATATAGATGATTTCGTATTCGGCAGCGAGTCCAGCCATCACCTGCACCACGCGCTTGTCGAGCGCGCGCGCGGCGTTTTCGAGCTTGTGCAGCACCGCGACTTTGGTGGCTTCATCCAGACTGGCAATCGGATCGTTGGGCAGATAGAGCTGATGACGCTGACCCGTAGCCTTGAGATTGGCCAGACCCTGCCCGCCTTGGCGGCCAATCGCGCGCGTGGCGCTCGCCGCCTCTTGCAAAGCCGTCAGGCTGATGTCGTCCGAATAGGCAAAAGCGGTTTTCTCGCCGCTAACCGCGCGTACACCGACGCCTTGGTCGATGTTGAAGCTACCCGATTTAACGATGCCTTCATCCAGACTCCACGCCTCGCTGCGCGAGTACTGAAAATACAGATCGGCATAGTCGAGATCGTGATTGAACATGGCGCCGAACACGCCATCGAGACGGGCGTCATCCAGGCCATTGGGCAGCAACAGGTGGTTGCGGGCGAGATCAAGCGTTTGGTTCATGCAAGGCTTCAGGCGTTAAAAAATCGAAACGCCAGTGTAACGGAAAGCGCCGACGGCTTGGGGGTCGCATCCCGCAAAAAAAG
>CAXYUI010000383.1:0-1632 GCA_964291975.1 uncultured Formivibrio sp.
GAAAGAAAACCACGCGGCTCGCCACACGATGCACTCCGATCTAAATCCCAGCTTTATTGCTAGGCGGTGATGCCTTGGCGTGGCTGGTTTTTTGGCCTTGGGCGGTATCGACGGCGTTGGCCGGGGGAGAACCCTTTTATTCCGGGTTCTGCCTGGCGCGGTGGGGGAGTGGCTTGATGGGAAAGATGAGTGTGCGGCGGTGGACTTCGGTCAAGCCGTTCAATAGCGCTGGATCAGGGTCAGGCGGTCGGCTTCGCGCTGCATGGTGAAACGTTGCAATACATTCATGCCGATCAGCGGCGTGGGTGGGAACTGGCCATCGATCACCAGCGCGTCGATGTTGTGCAGCACGATATCGCCCAGGCGCAGGGTGTTGATGGTGGTTTGTCGTGTCGCCACCGTGCCTTGTGCGGTCACGGCCGTGCCGGTGGTGGCTCGGCTGAGGTCGATGCCAGCGGCTCGCGCATGATTGGATGAAAGTGTGAGTACGGTCGCGCCGGTGTCGACTACGCCACGCAACGGCAAGCCGTTAATCGCCAGTCCGGCATAAAAATGGCCGTTGTCATTGGGCATAACCAGCTTTTTGCCGCCTTCGGGGCTGATGTTGCTCTTGATGCTGCGGTTGTCCATCGACAAAGTGAGCTTGCGCCCGCCTGCCTCAAACACCACCGCATCGGCGCTGACATTCAGCAATTTCGCGCCACTGGCGCTTTGACCCGCTTCCATCAGCTTGCGCGCGCCATCGACTTCAACCATGGCTTTGCTGCCCATGATGGCGATCAGGTTGATTTCAACGGCTTGCGCAGTCAGCGAAGCAAACAGCAGAGCCAGGGCGGCGAGTCGCATCTCAATCCTTTCGGCGGTTCACGGTTTCCAGCGCCGCTTCCACGAGGCGGAAATCGGCATTTTTCAGTAAAGCGGCATCGGACAGCATCTGCCGCCAGCGGCGCGCGCCGTTCTGGCCCTGATACAGACCGAGCACATGGCGCACGATGGATCGCAGCGGTGTGCCTGCGGCGAGCTCTGCTTCAATAAAGCCGCGCAAGTTTTGCATGACTTCGATCCGGCTCGGCACGGGGTGATCGTCGCCGTAATAGCGCGCGTCGACCTCGGCCAGAATCCACGGATTGTGATAAGGCTCACGCCCCATCATCACGCCGTCAACGTGCTGCAAATGCGTGGCGATCTCGTCGTGTGTGGCGATGCCGCCGTTGATGATAATTTCGAGCGCGGGGAATTCCTGTTTCAGCTGGTACACGTAATGGTATTTCAGCGGCGGAATGTCGCGATTTTCCTTGGGCGACAAGCCTTTCAGGATGGCGTTGCGCGCATGCACGATAAAGGTGTTGCAACCGGCTTCGTGAATGTGGCCGATAAAGTCGCGCACAAAGCTGTAATCCTCGATCTTGTCGATGCCGATGCGGTGTTTGACCGTCACATCGATGCTGGTCGCGTCACGCATGGCTTTGACGCAATCGGCGACGAGATTCGGTTCCAGCATCAGGCAAGCACCAAAACTGCCCGATTGCACGCGCTCGGACGGGCAGCCCACGTTGAGATTGACCTCGTCATAACTCCACTCGCCCGCCATCTTGGCGCAAATGGCCAGCGCCGCCGGATCGGAACCGCCCA
>CAXYUI010000384.1:0-1604 GCA_964291975.1 uncultured Formivibrio sp.
GGTTTTGCTCCAGCCCGTGAATGCCGCGATTCGCTGGCGCGATTGCGCCGGGCCGTTTCTGGCAAGCTTTGCGCTCAACAATGTGCTGCCTTTTCGCGCGGGTGACGTGGTGCGCGCTTTTGCCTTCAATAAGCGACTGGGCGTCGGCGCTGGCCCCGTGCTGGCGACGCTTTTGATCGAACGCCTGCTCGATCTGCTCGCTGTACTCGTTTCTTTGGCGATTGCGCTCTTTTTGTTTGCCCCGCAAGGCGCGCTGATCGGTTTGCGCACCTGGGCGCCGGGCTTGATCCTGCTGACTTCCGCGCTGATTCTGGCGCTGATCCTGATGCCGGGGCTGTTTCACTGGCCGATCCGCCTGGGCGTGAAGTTCCTCGCGCGTTTTGCGCCCGGCCTGGCGCAGAAGATCGGTGACGGAGCCGAGCGCGCTTTTGCGGCGCTTGGCGCTTACGCGCACTGGCGCGCACTGGCCGCGATGCTGCTGTGGACGCTGGGCGCTTGGTTGGGTGAAGCGTGCGTGTTTGTTGGCGCGGCTTTTGCGATTCCGGAATTGGTGCAACCTCTGGGTGCGATTCTGGCGCTGCCGCTGGCGACGCTGGCGACGCTGATTCCAAGCACGCCGGGTTATGTCGGCACTTTTGATTACTTTGCCGTGCTGGCGCTGAAGCAAACCGGCAACAGTGCCGCTGCCGCAACCGCGTTTGCCCTGCTGACTCACCTTCTGCTCTGGCTGCCGCCGACCGTGATCGGTGGCGCTTATCTTTTGCTGCAACGCTGGTTGCACAAACCGGCGCTCGTTGAGGAAACCCCATGAAACACGTTGTTGTGATCGGCGCGGGCTTTACCGGCCTGACTGCTGCGATGGAGCTGGCTGCGGCTGGCGTGAAAGTCACTGTGCTCGAAGCGACCCCGGAAATCGGCGGTCTGGCTTCGGCCTTTACCGTGGGCGGCCAAAAGCTCGATCGCTTCTACCACCACTGGTTCACCAATGACCGCGAAGTCATGGACCTGATCCACGATCTGGGTCAGGACGACAAGGTTGAGCTCAATCCGACCAATACCGGCGTGTATTACGCCAACAAGTTCTTCAAGCTCTCGACCCCGCTCGATTTGCTGAAGTTTTCTGCGCTGCCGTTTTTCGACCGCATTCGTCTGGGCATTCTGACCCTGCGTGCGCGCGGCGTGAAAGACTGGATGACGCTGGAAAACAAGGGCGCGGCCGAGTGGCTGCGCGAGATGGGCGGCGAGCAGGTTTACAAGGTCGTCTGGGAGCCGCTCTTGCGCGGCAAGTTTGGCGATGCGGCCGAGAAGGTTTCGGCAGTCTGGTTCTGGAACAAGCTCAAATTGCGCGGCGGCAGCCGGGGCAAGGGCGGCGAGGAAAAGCTCGCCTATTACACCGGCGGTTTTGTCGCGCTCGCGGAAGCCGTGGCAGAGCGCATCAAATCACAGGGCGGCGAAATCGTGCTGGCCAACCCGGTCCGCAAGATGCGCGAAGAGGGCGGGCGCTGGTTCGTCGAAGCCCGCAACGGCACGATCGAAGCCGATGCCGTGCTCGCCACCACCGCTTTGCCGCTGATCGCCGACATGGTCAAGGACTGGGCGGAACC
>CAXYUI010000385.1:0-1593 GCA_964291975.1 uncultured Formivibrio sp.
TGATTTCCTGCGCATAGGCATACAGCGCTTTATCGCTCTGAATCTGGTGCGATTCGGGATACTTGCGCGCCAGATGCCCGGCCAGCTCGCCAGAAGCCAGCAAGGCGCGAACGCGCTGCAAAACAGTCTCGGTATAACCGCGCAGATAAGTAAGATCAGCCATAAAAAACCAGAAAGGCAAATTGTCAGAAAGAACGCCAAAATCTTGCGGCCAGAGGCGCTTTGAGCTCGCATCGGAATGACGGTTAGTCCGCAGCGCGGCACGCCGAAAATCAGCCCGCGAGCGCAACATGACGCCAAAGCGGCGATTCTATCCAATCTGCCAAAGAAATACGCCATGGTATTTACCATGGCGTAATCAGTTGTTTGCGCGATCAGACCCTGAATCGATCCACCACCGCTTTCAGGTTGTGTGCCACCTGCTCGATGCCTTCAGCGGATTCAGCGGCCAGATTGACCGTTGAACTCGTTTCTTCGGCCATTTGCGAAATTTCTTCGACCTGCGCGGCAATACTGTTGCTGGCAACGCCCTGCTCGCGCGTCGCCGAAGCCACTTCGCGCAGATGCTCAAGCGTGGTTTCCGTTCCCGCGTGGATTTCGTTCAAGAGACTGGCCACGCCGCGCGATAATTCCACCCCGCGGTCAACTTGGGGCAACACATCATTCATGACGCCAACCACGGTCAGCGTTTCAGACTGAATCGAGGACAGCATCTGGCTGATGTTGACCGTGGCCGACGAAGTTCGCTCGGCCAGCTTGCGCACCTCATCGGCCACCACAGCAAACTCCCGCCCCTGCTCACCGGCGCGCGCCGCTTCAATGGCGGCATTAAGCGCCAGCAAATTGGTCTGTTCAGCAATTTCCTTGATTTCGGCCGCAATGCCCGAGACTTCGCGAGCTTTGGCATCCAGCGAACGGATTTGCTCGCCAGCATGGGTGACATTGCCAGAAATACCTTCAATGGCCGCCGTGGCCTCACGAACGCGACCGACGCCCTCGCTCGCCAAGGCTGTGGCTTGGTGGGAAGCCTGTTCCGCCGTACCAGAGCCGCTCGAAATATGGTTGATGCTGACCGTCAGCTCTTCCATCGCGGCGGCCATCGAAGTCGTCGCATCGGCTTGCCGGCCGGAAGCCACCGAAATCTCACGGCTTGAATTGGCCACTTGGGTGGCACGCTGATCCAGCGTTCGCGCATCGCGGGCGATATCCTGCATCACCCCCCGCAAGCTACTGACCATCGCACCCAACGCAGCCAGCATGCTGCCCGCCGGCGGATTACCGACATCGACGCGCAAATCCCCATCCGCGACACGCTGCATCACACGGATGCCATCGACCGGCTCGCCGCCCAATTGCGCCAGGATGCTGCGCGTGATCTGCCAGACCAGCACAACCAGCAGAACGGCCAGCACCAGAAGTTGCGCCATGACCAACAGCATCTTGCCGCGAAAGGTTTTATCGATGTCGTCGATGTAAACGCCCGTGCCAACGACCCAGTCCCATTCCGGAATCAAAGTGGCATACGAAATTTTTGGCGCAGGGTCTGGCGATCCGGGTTTGCTGAAAAAATAATCAACATAGCCGCCGCCGGCT
>CAXYUI010000386.1:0-1585 GCA_964291975.1 uncultured Formivibrio sp.
GGCACCAATACCTTGGGCGCCACCAGTGATCAGGGCAACCTTGCCCGTCAAGTCAAACGGATTGCTCATTTTCGAGTTTCCTTGTGGTTGAAGAGAGGGCCGACAAGCCGGCCCGGAACTACATAAAACGGTTTATTTCAGCGCGGTCATGGCGACGTGATCCATGTCCGGGAAAGTCTGGTTTTCGCCGGCCATGCCCCAGATAAAGGTGTAAGACTGAGTCCCCACGCCGGTGTGGATGGACCAGCTCGGGCTGATGACAGCTTGTTCGTTGCGCATCACCAGATGGCGCGATTCGGTCGGCTCGCCGTGCATGTGAAAGACCACCGCGTCGGGCTGCATATTGAAGTACAGATAGACTTCCATGCGGCGCTCGTGCGTGTGGCAAGGCATGGTGTTCCACATGCTGCCTTCTTCGAGGCGGGTCAGCCCCATGATGAGCTGGCAGGAATCGACCACGCCCGGCACGATGTATTTATTGATGGTGCGGCGGTTGCTGGTTTTGGCGTCGCCGATGGTTTGCGGGCTGGCCATTTCGCGAGTGATTTTCTTGGTCGGGTAGGCCGCGTGCGCCGGCGTGCTGTTGTAATAAAACTTGGCCGGATTGGCAGCGTCGCAGCTTTTGAACGAGAGCGCCTGGCTACCCTTGCCGATGTAGAGCGCTTCTTCGTGGCCGATTTCATAGGCTTGGCCATCAATCGTAATGATTCCCGCGCCGCCGATATTGATAATGCCCATCTCGCGGCGTTCAAGGAAATACGCTGTGCCGTAGGTTTTGCCCAGATCCGGCAGGCTGATAACGCCGCTGACCGGAACAATGCCGCCGAAGACGATGCGATCGACATGGCTGTAGGTCATGGTGATTTCGTCGGCTACAAAAATGCTTTCAGCCAGAAACTCGCGACGCAGCCCTTCGGTATCGAGTGTCTTGGTATAAGCCGCATTACAAGCTTGGCGAATATCAATCTGCATGGCGTTCTCCATGGGTGAAAGTGATGGCCTGAGTCGGGAGGCTCGGGTCTTTGGGGGGTAAACGAACCGGAATGCCAAACCTTGGCAGGCGCGACATTATAATGCTCCGACGTAAATTATGCTCAAGAATTGGAAGGGTTTGCTTCGTGTTATTGACTACGGACAATCTGAAAAATCAGCGATTCTCCTGTAGTTTTGCTACATGCGTCGATCAGGATGGGCTGGCATTTTCATTCCTGTTCCGTATAATCACGCCCACCGAGGAGCGCTGCGAGGCACGGTCAAGACAAGCCCCAGGCTCGGTACTCCCTTCGTGGAATCCAACTGCGCTCACGTCTTTATTTCTTTAACCAAGAAAGGAGGGCGTGATGAACGCCGCATCTACTCAAGATTTTATCGTTGCTGATCTTTCCCTTGCCGACTGGGGTCGCAAGGAAATCCGTATTGCTGAAACCGAAATGCCGGGACTGATGTCCGTGCGCGAAGAATTCGCCAAGACGCAACCGCTTAAAGGCGCGCGCATCATGGGTTCTTTGCACATGACGATCCAGACCGCCGTGCTGATCGAAACCCTGCAGGCGCTCGGCGCCGAAGTGCGCTGGGTGTCGTGCAA
>CAXYUI010000387.1:0-1583 GCA_964291975.1 uncultured Formivibrio sp.
TTCTGCTGCGCCGCCGCCAGAACAACCCGATCCTGACCGGCGAACCGGCCGTGGGTAAAACCGCGGTGGTCGAAGGTCTGGCGTTGCGCATTGCTGAAGGCACGGTGCCGGAAGTGCTGAAAATTGTGGTGCTGCGCACCCTTGAGCTGGGCCTTTTGCAAGCGGGCGCCAGCGTGAAGGGCGAGTTTGAAAACCGCCTGCGCGGCGTGATTGACGAAGTCAAAGCCAGCCTGACCCCGATCATTCTGTTTATCGACGAAGCGCACACCATGATCGGCGCGGGCGGGCAGGCCGGCCAGAACGATGCGGCCAATCTCCTCAAACCCGCTCTGGCGCGTGGCGAGCTGCGCACGATTGCGGCGACGACCTGGGCCGAATACAAAAAGTATTTTGAAAAAGACGCCGCGCTGGCACGCCGCTTCCAGGTGATCAAGGTTGAAGAACCCGATCTGGAATCGGCGATTCAGATGCTGCGCGCGGTGGCGCCGGCGATGGAAAAGCACCACGGCGTGCGCATTCTGGACGAGGCCGTGGTCGACGCGGCCAAGCTTTCCAGCCGCTACATCATCGGTCGCCAGCTGCCGGACAAGGGCATCAGCGTGCTCGATACGGCCTGCGCGCGCGTGGCGCTGTCGCAAGCCGGCAAGCCCGGCCCGATTGAAGACATCGAAACCCTGCTTGCCAATATCGAGCGCGAATGCGCCGCGCTGGCCAAGGATGGCGAAGCGCACCGCCACGATGCGCGTCTGAAAGAACTCGCCACGCGTAAAACTGAATTGGAACAGGACCTTACGACCCTGCATGCGGCTTTTGATGCGCAAAAAGCCAAGGTCGAGGAAATCACCGCGCTGCGCGGCGAAGTGCTGACCCTGCAGGATGCGGCTGATCACGAAGAGGGCGGCAAGAAGCGCAAGAAGGCGGACGATCCGCTGGTACAGGAGCGCGAACGCCTGCACGCCGCGCAGGCCGAACTGCGCGCGATGCAAAAGACCCAGCCGCTGCTGTACGAATGCGTGGATGGCGGCACGGTGGCCGACATTATTTCGGGTTGGACCGGCATTCCGCTCGGCCGCATGGTGGCGGACGAACTCGAAACTGTGCGCAATCTGCAGGCTTTGCTGGAAGAGCGCGTGATCGGGCAATCGCATGCCTTGGCCGAAATCGCCGAGCGCATCCGTATTTCCAAGGCGAGTCTGGAAGACCCGTCCAAGCCCAAGGGCGTGTTCCTGCTGGTCGGGCCGTCGGGCGTGGGCAAGACCGAAACCGCGCTGGCGCTCGCCGATGCGCTCTACGGTGGCGATCGCAATCTGGTGACGATCAATATGTCGGAATACCAGGAATCGCATAGCGTCTCGGGCCTGAAAGGTTCGCCCCCCGGCTATGTGGGTTACGGCGAAGGCGGCGTGCTGACCGAGGCCGTGCGTCGCCGTCCGTATAGCGTGGTGCTGCTCGACGAAGTCGAAAAAGCGCATCCGGACGTGATGGAATTGTTCTTCCAGGTGTTCGACAAAGGCACGCTGGAGGATTCCGAAGGCCGTGTGGTCGACTTCAAAAACACGGTGATCATCCTGACTTCCAATGTT
>CAXYUI010000388.1:0-1535 GCA_964291975.1 uncultured Formivibrio sp.
TATGAATCGCATCAGGCGCAGTGGGTGCAAGGGCAGCGCGCATTGCATGTTTTGCTGCGCGAGCCGCAAGCGCAGTTGCAGCCCTCGCCATCCTCACCAACGCAGCCCTCGCAGTCGCCCGCGCCAACGAACGCCAATGCGGCAGCAGAAACGCGCCCCAATGTACTCGCTGCAGAAAAACCGGCTTTGCCTCAGGCAGAAGTTGCAGTCGCAGCCAATCGGTTGGTGCAGCAGCAACTGGCTGTACTGGAAGACAAGCCGCTGCTTTGGCTGGGGCAAGCTTGGCCGGGTCAGCCTTTGCGTTGGGAAACCGAACTCGAAAACGAGCGAGATCCTGAGCAGCCTGATCTGGAGGCCGCGCAGGTCTGGCAAACCCGGCTTGATCTGGACTTGCCCCGTTTGGGCGAGCTGGGCGTGAACGCGACCTTGCGGCAAGGGCAGTTCCAGTTACGTTTTGCTGTGCTCAAGCCGGAAACGCGCGAGCTCTTGCAACAGAATCTGGCGCTGCTTTCAGAGCATTTTGCGGCGGCCGGATTGCCATTGGCATCCGCGCAGATCGTGGCCGGTGAGCATGAGGCGCCCTGACCGCATCCGTGATCGGCAGCGTGCTGTGGCGCTTGCTTATGAATCTGGCAGCGCATCGCCGCGCGTGGTGGCCAAAGGGCAGGGCTTGCTGGCTGAGCGCATTATCGAAAAAGCCAAAGAATCGGGCGTGTTTGTGCATGAATCACCCGAGCTGGTTTCACTCTTGTTGCAGGTCGATCTCGATCAACATATTCCGCCGCAGCTCTATCGGGCGGTGGCCGAGTTGCTGGCCTTTATCTACCGGCTTGAGCACGGCCTTGCTGCGCCCGAACCTGATCTCTCACCCTTATTACCCCCTGCGCCTGACTCACCAGCCTGACGTCGACCTGCGCCTGTGCGACAATAGCCGCCTTTCATTTTCACCAGTTCAAGGCAATGCGCGGACGTTTCATTACCGTTGAAGGCATCGATGGTGCAGGCAAAAGCACGCAGCTTGTGTGGATTGCCGACTGGCTGGCTGCGCGCGGCATTGCCTTTGTGCAAAGCCGTGAACCTGGCGGCACGCCTTTGGGTGAAAAACTGCGCGCCTTGCTGTTGTCCGAATCCATGCATCTGGAAACCGAAGCGCTGTTGATGTTTGCGGCGCGGCGCGAACACATCGCGGCCTTGATTGCGCCTGCTCTGCATCGTGGCGAGTGGGTGTTGTGCGATCGTTTTTCGGATGCGAGTTTTGCTTATCAGGGCGGTGGGCGCGGGCTTTCTACAGCGAAGCTCGAAGCGCTGGAAAACTGGGTGCAAGGCGAGGGCGCAGCGCGCATCGAACCGGATCTGACGCTGATTTTCGATGTGCCGCTGGAAGTGAGCCAAGCGCGTATGGCTGGTTCGCGCGAGCTGGACCGTTTCGAGCGCGAAGCGGCGGATTTTCATGCTCGCGTGCGTGAAGCCTATCTCGCCCGCGCGCGAGCCAATCCGAACCGTATCCGCGTCATTAACGCCAACCGCACGATCGC
>CAXYUI010000389.1:0-1531 GCA_964291975.1 uncultured Formivibrio sp.
CGGCAGCCAGCACCCATTCGCGCGCGTGGGCATGGATCAGCGTCATGCGCGCGGCGATTTCGCGCGTTTCCATATCGGCGGCAGCGCGGGCGAGGCCGTCTTTGAGCAGCAGGAAAGCCACGGGCGAGCGCTCGATCAGCGTCATTTCGCAACCCAGACTCGCCAGTACAAAGGCGTCGCGCCCCTGGCCTGCGGTGGCGTCGAGCACGCGTGGCAGATAGTCGCCCTTGATGCCGACCGCCTTGGCCACTGGCTGGCCGCGTCCGCCGCCGAACTTGCGCCGGTGTGCGGCAGCGCCAGTCACAAAATCAACGCAGACCACGCCCTGGTCATTGAGAGGCGCGAGTTCCAGTCGTCCGTCCTGCCAGCGCAGCATATGGGTCGCCTCGGCTGGCGCGGCATTCCACAGCGGCAGGCCGAGCGCGGCGGCTTCGTCGATCAGCGCGGCGGGCGCGCCAGAAGTCAGCAGTCCCGCGCGCATCACAGCATGCGCTCGTAGGTTTCCAGCAGCTCCGGCAGAATCGGCCGGTAGCGCATGGCGGTCAGGCGCTGGGCTGGGTCTTGCCGGTAGAACTGGCGCAATTGCTCGTAAACGGCCGGATAGTGCGCGATCAGCACATGGGGCAGTTCAAAGAAATATTCGCTGCATACGGCAAAGCATTCGGCCGGATCGCTGGCCGCGTAGAGATCGAATTCGCCATCTTCGTCCGCTTCGGCGCGTGCGCAGAGGTCATCAAAAGCGGCGGCAAAAGCGGTTTTCCATGCGGCAGGATCCATCTCTTTGTGCAGTGGCGGGCAGCCGTTGGCTGAGCCATCGACCATATCGAGCTTGTGGGCGATTTCGTGGATCACCACATTCCAGCCATCGAGCCAAGGCGAGACTTCGGCGTCGGCCCAGGACAGCAGCACCGGGCCATCGGGGCGCGCTTGCCCGGCCATTTCGGCGTCGATTTCGTGTTCCAGATGCAGATGGCCATCGACCATTTCGTGCCAGATATCGCGCGCGCGAAACGCTTCTGGGTAGAGCACGACTTCATGCCAGCCATCGAGCGCATCAAAACCCAGATTCAGCGTCGGCAGCGCGGCCTGCATGGCGATGGCCACGCGCATTTCATCGCTGACGGTCAGACCCGCCACGGGCGTGATGGCTTTTTCTTTTAGAAACCAGGCGGTGAGCTGGCGCAGGCGCAGCACTTCTTCTGCATTCAGGCCGCGCAAGAGTGGGGAGTTTGTCGGCCACAGCGCATCGGGCAGCGGATTTTCGGCAAGCCAGCGTTCGCGGCGTTGTTCCTTGAATAAACCGAACATGATGAAGCACCCCAAAAGACGATGGCCGAGGATAGGCGAGGGCGGGGAGGGCGGCAAGCTTTGGGGGCATAAAAGCCTCACGAACCGAGCCATACCGTTGATTCAAGTGAAGCCTCTCCCCCTGATCGGGGAAGAGGCAAATTTTTCTTGCGTGAACGGCGTGGCCGCGAGCGCAGCGTTTACAACTGCGCCGCTTTCTTGCTCATCACATCCAATTCACCCA
>CAXYUI010000390.1:0-1511 GCA_964291975.1 uncultured Formivibrio sp.
GACGAACTGGCGCTGCTGACGCTGGAACTCGAAGCGCTGCTGCTCACAGCGCTACTGACGGACGAACTGGACGAGCTGCCCACGCTGCTGGCCGCCTGCGAGCTGCTTGCAGCCGAAGTCAAACTGCTCGAAGAAGACGCCGGCGCGCTAGTGCCGCCGCTCTCGCCGCCTCCACCACAAGCCAGTAGCGCCGCACACAAGGCCACCGCCAGAGAACCGCCCAAACCCGATCGCATAAAACCACGCATCACCTACACCTCAATTAGTATTTTTAAAAAACTTACGGATCATACTTTGTAAGATTCGGCCATGCGAACAAATCCGCCAAAGGGCGACGCTCTGTTGCAAAAAGCCCAAAAAAAGCCAGCCCGAAGGCTGGCGCGGATTCATATCCGATTGAAATTACAGGGTAATCCTGCGCGCTTCCATGTAGTAACGCTTCTCTTCAGCGTCGCCCATGCTGAACGACTTGCGCGGCAGCGGGCCGTTGGCTTGTACCCACGGAATCAACACATCGCGCGCGATCACCGGCAGGAAGAAGCAGCCAGCACCTTCCGCAGCCAATTTTTTGTTGTCTTCCCAGCCGTGGATAAAGTCGATACGGGCAGCCGCATCGCTTTCCTTGTGGCGGGCAAACAGCTCGTCCACCAGCGCCGGCGGCAGCTTTTTGACTTCCGGCTTGTAGGCAATCGCGAAGTACTGCTGGCCATCAAAGTAACCGGCCTTGTCCTGACCTTGCGGGCTAACGAGCAGGGCTTGCAGATCAGCTTCCGCAATCGGCGTCACCGAAGCGACTTCAGCGCTCGCCTTCAGAGCAGCAGTCAGACCGGCCACATCTTGGGTAAATGCCACGCGATGAATCGGCTCGAACATCAGGCCGGTGCTGTGGATGTTGACGATTTCAGCCAGGGCAAAGCGAGCCGGGTGCGCCATGATTTCATCTTGCGACTGGCCTGCGGCGGCCAGTTCCGTCTTTGTTTCTTCCCAGCGCGCCTTGGCGGTGGCCAGGCTGTGGTTGCCGTCGCCCATGGCGAAGAACAGCGGCTCGTCGCTCTTTTGCGCAGCGATGGTCTGGTCCAGCAGCTTTTCCAGACCGGCGATGATGCTTTCCACCTGTTCCGGCTTGCTGATACGCCAACCTTGCAGGTGGCCGCCGTGCTGCATCAGTTCAACGTCGTAAGCCAGCTCGAATTCGCCGACCTTGGCCGCCAGACCTTCGATCAGCTCGCGGCGGGCGTCGTCGATCAGGATCATGATGTGTGGCAATTCCAGCGGCGCGGCACGGCGCACAGCCAGACGTGGCGGGATGCGGTCAACGATGGTGCCTTCGGTGGCACGGATCAGGCTCTTGGAATCGCGCGCATAGCTGTAACGTTCCAGATCCATCGCGAACAAGATGCCTTCGCGAGTCCCGGAATGCGCGGTGGTGCGCTTGATATAAGTAATCGCCTCGCCACGATTTTCCAGAATGCCGCGCGCTTGGTAATCGGCCATGGCGGCGTGGATCGCGC